>JAKAXG010000102.1 GCA_021827225.1 Actinomycetes bacterium
CCGGCGGGCAAAGCCGCCCAGCCCTCCGGGCGCGGCCGTCATGGCCGCCGGCGCCGGCACAGCCGGCAAGCAACTGACCGTTGACCGGGCCGATGCCCGGCTGGCCACCATCCTGGCCGCGCTGGTAGGGGTCGATTCAGCCGTGGGAGTCGCGACAGTGGTCGCAGTCCCCTTCAGCCGGCCCACGGGTCTGGCACCGCACGGTTCGCTGGGGTTGTACCTGCTCCACGCCGTCGTCGGCGCCTCGCTGGTCATTGGGGGGGCGGTGCTCCTGGTCCGGGTCCGACAATCGTCGCGCCTGGCCCGCCTGACCGGCTGGGTGGGAGCCACCGGTGTGGCGCTGGCCGGGCTAGGGGGTCTTCTCACCGTGGCGCACCCTGTGAGGCTCGCCGGGATGGCGCTCATGCTGCTCGGTGCGGCTACCGCCGCTTTCGGATACGTAGTGCCGACTCTGGAGAGGATTTCCTGAGGGCTTCCGGTACCGGCGGACAGGCGGACAACTACGCTGCTCGTGGTGCAGCCAGGCCCGTCCGAGGCATTGAACAGAACGGAGGGACCCGCCGTCGCCGAGCCTGACCTTTGCCCGAGCAGGGGTATCCGGCGCCCGCCGATGTGGGCGATGATCGCCGCCGCGGCTGTGGTGGCCGGCGTTGTGGGCTACGGCGTGCACGAGTGGCGAACGCCGACCACCCCCTCGGCGATCCGGCCGACGGGCATCCCCGCGGATGTGCCGACCGACCTGGCGTCGATGATGGGCCTGTCACCCGACCGCCCCGGTCCGGCCCCCGACTTCACCCTGGACGACCAGCACGGACAGACGGTGTCGCTGTCCAGCTTCCGGGGCCACCCGGTAGTGCTGGAGTTCATGGACCCGCACTGCACGGACATCTGCCCCATCATCTCGCAGGAGTTCACCCGGGCCTTCGCCGATCTGGGGCGCAGGGGGCCCGACGTGGTGTTCCTCGCCGTCAACGTCAACCAGTACCACAACACCATCGCCGACACACTGGCCTACACCAACGAGCACGGCCTGTCGGCCATCCCGACCTGGCACTTCGTCACCGGTCCGGTACCGGCACTGCGAAGCGTGTGGCGCAGCTACGGGATCTCCGTCGACGCCCCGAGTCCCAACGCCGACGTGGTGCACAGCTCCGTGGTCTTCTTCCTGGACTCCCACGGGATCGAGCGGTACAGCGCCGTACCGACGGACGACCACACCAGTTCTGGCAGCGCCTACCTACCGGCCGGCCAGCTCGATGAGTGGGGCCACGGGATCGCCCTGGTGGTGAAGAGTCTCACCTGACCTCGCGCCGCCCGCCTCAGTGGATCAGCTGGTCCACCGCCATTGCTGCGAATAACAGGGTCACGTAGCTGATCGACCAGTGGAACAACCGCATGGCCCGGGACTCGGTCGGATCGCGCCACAAGCCGAAGGCCATACCGCAGAAGACCACGCCCAGCGCCCCTGCGCTGACCCAGTACAGGGCGCCCATCCTTGCCGTCCAGCCGAAGAGCAGGGAGGTGCCGGCTACCAGGAGCGAGTACCAGAAGATCTGCCAGGCGGTGCGCTTCAGGGTGTCAACCGCGGGAAGCATCGGTACCTCTACCGAGCGATAGTCGTCGCGGTAGCGGATGGCCAGCGCCCAGAAGTGCGGGGGTGTCCAGACGAACATGAGGGCGAACAGCACGATCGGGGCCCATCCCACGCTGTTGCGCACGGAGGACCACCCGACCAGCACCGGTACCGCCCCGGCCGCCCCACCGATGACGATGTTCTGTCTGGAGGTTCGCTTGAGCCAGAGGGTGTAGACGAAGACGTAGAAGAGCGTGGCGCTGACAGCCAGCACGGCGGACAGGGCATTGACGGCCAGCCAGAGCTCCGCAAAGGCCACCACCTCCAGCGTCACGGCGAAGACGAGCGCTTCCCTCGGCGAGACGACTCCGGTGACGAGCGGGCGCCGCCGCGTCCGGTGCATGACCGAGTCGATGTCGCGATCGACATACATGTTGATGGCGTTGGCCCCGCCGGCTGCCAGCGTTCCTCCGACAAGGGTGGCAGCCATCAGAGCGAGGGACGGGAGGCCCCGTGCCGCCACCACCATGGTGGGGAGCGTGGTGACGAGGAGCAGCTCAATGATCCGGGGTTTGGTGAGGGCAACGAAACCGGCCAGGCGCTGCCTGGCGGATGTCCCGGCGACGACAGGAGAGGGCGCAACGGACGACATCAGGCGTCTCCGGTCTTCTCGGGGGCCAGCCACCGCCACAAGCACCAGAAGATGACCGGCAGGAATGTGAGCCCGGCGCCGACCCAGAGGAGGCCGGTGGCGATCTGCTGGTCGGCACTGACACTCAGACCGGACTGCCTTGCATAGGCGGGATACCAGGTGGTGTTCGAAAACCCGACGAGGTAGGCCATCACCCAGATGAACCACATCGCGGATGCCGCAAGGAACATCCGCCACGGGTAGGGCGTCCCGGACCGCTCCCGCGGCGGCCCCGACACGAGGAACGACCAGACGCCGGTGCCGCCGGCCAACAGGCAGACACCTTCCACCACCGCCAACCAGGGGTGTCGGGCCAGGCCGTCCACCCCGGTCTTGGAGCGCCAGAACGCGATGTCGGCGAGCTCCACCACCAGCGCTGCAGTCATCCACTGCTTTCCGGTGCGCACCGGGTTCCAGTGGGCGGACAGCGCCAGCGCGCTGAATGCTGGAAGCAGGCAACCGAGGAGGAGGAACTGCACAGCCTCCACCCACAGGTATCGGCGGGCTCCTGAACCGATCGGCGGGAGCAGGGCTGTCGCCGCGGCCAGAACTGCCGCGGCGGCGAAAACCCGATTGAGCCGCGGTGCCGTCAGTTGACCTAGCCTCGGATTGACGAGAGCAGTGTTGCTGCTCAGCGCTTCGGTTCCCGCTGGAAGAAGCCCCAGATGAGGACCAGGATGAAGAATCCCAGTGGGATCACGAGCGTCAGGACCTGACCTCCACCCACACTCGCTAGCATCCGCGCTCCTCCTCTTCGTGACGCTCCGTCATCGTCGAACGTCCCGAGAACTCACATGACATAGAACATCAGAAAGAAGATCAGGTTGACCAGGCCGATGAATACCCAGTGGTGGTTGGCAGCCACCGCCTCGATGTCAGCTACCCGGTCCGACAGTGGATAGGCCGCCGCCTCGGCCTCTGCGGCAACGGACTCGGAAACCGGCAGACCTTCAGTCCGAGAGGCCCGCCTGATCCTGAGGGAGCGAACAAGCATGCTTTCACTCCAGTACGCACCCGACAGGAGCAAGGCGATGTTGAGCACCGCCCAGCCGATGAAACAGGAGGCGTAGCCGCTCGATCCCGGGTAGAACCGAAGCTCGAACAACTCCCACATCTGCACGCCGGCCGCGAGACCACCGGCCGCCAAGGTCATCCAGCCGGCCACCGTGCTGTCCAGCACCCGGCCGGTCCTCCGCCGCCAGCTTCCGTAGACACTGAGCCCAGAAGCGACCAACGAAATGACCAGGATGGCGACTCCGAACGACACGGACGCCGTCACGCCGTGCGGGCGCCACAGGTTCGCGTTATTCATCGAACGCAGGTAGAAGTAGGCGAAGCCCAGCGAGGCAAAGGCGAAGGCCAGGATTCCGAGCAGAAGTCTGCTGCCGATCCAGATGGCCCCCTCGCTGGCTCGCAGCTCGTAGGCGATCTCCTCGGGGGTCTCCACGACCTGGAGGGAGCCGTCGCCGGTCGGCTGTGGTGCGGTGACGCCGCTCATTGCAGCCTCCTCATCGGGCTTCCATCGTCGGTACGCCCACCGGTGCCGGTCCGAAGTCGGCTACCGGCGGAGCGTCGGGCTCGCTGTAGTGATATGGATCGTCAAGGATTACCGGAATGCGCTCGAAGTTGTAGGCGGGCACCGGTGTCGGCGTCTGCCATTCCAGGCCCCTCGACTCCCACGGATTCGCCGGTGCCGGCTTCGGGACAATGAACACCGACCACACGAAGTTGGCGACGAAGACCAGGAACGAGGCGCCGAGCAGGTAAGCGCCTACCGATGAGATGTCGTTGAGCGTCTGCAATCCGGGCGCATACTCGAACACCCGCCGGGGCTGACCGAGCAGGCCGACGAGGAACAGCGGGAAGAACGTCACGTTGAAGAACACGAACATGGTCCAGAAGTGGATCTGGCCGAGTCGCTTGTCGAGCATCCGTCCGGTCATCTTGGGCATCCAGTAGTAGAGGCCGCCGAAGAAGGCGAATATGAGGCCACCCATGATCGTGTAATGGAAGTGGGCCATTACGAAGAACGATCCGTGCACGGTGACGTTTACCGGGACGTCGGAGAGAAAGACGCCGGATATACCCCCGATCAGGAAGTTGAAGTACACGGCCATGGTGAACAGCATGGGCACTTCGAACCGGATCTTGGCCTTCCACATGGTCCCCAGACCGACTAGGAAGATGAAGCCGGTCGGGATGGAGATGAGCTCGGTGGTGAGCATGAACAGCGGCCGCATATCGGGGTTGATTCCGCTCTGAAAGAGATGGTGCTGCCACACGAAGAACGAGAGAAGCGCCACCCCCAGCATTCCGGCGGCGGCCACCCGGTAGGCGAACAGGGGCTTGCGGGTGAAGACCGGAAGCATCTCCCCCACGATTCCGAAGCCCGGCAGGGCCATGATGTACACCTCGGGGTGGCCGAAGAACCAGAAGAGGTTCTGCCAGAGGAAGGCGCTGCCCCCGTGCTCGTTCACGTAGAAGGCCGTCTGGGCCGTGCGATCCAGGATGCCGAACAACCCGGCGACCACCAGGGTCGGAGTCGCCAACGTCAAGAGGGCCGCTGTGGCCAGCACCGACCACACGAAGATCGGCACCCGGCTCCAGGTCATGCCCGGTGCCCGGAAGTTGATGATGGTGACCGCCAAGTTGAAACCGGCGGTGATCATACCGATACCGATGAGAGCGAAACCCACCAGGTATGAATCCATGCCGCCGCCAGCCTGGGTCTGTAGCGGCGCGTAGCCGGTCCAGCCGGTGGGGAAGCCACCCATCGGCAGGGCGGTGAGGATCACGAGGTAGCCGGCGCTGAACACCCAGAAGGAGAAGGCCTCGATCCGCGGGAAGGCCATGCGGCGGCTGCCGATCATCAGCGGGACCAACCAGTTCCCCAGCGGCCCGACGACCACCGACGAGGCCATCATCATCATCATCGTGCCGTGCTCGCCGACGATGGCGATGTACTGGCCGGGGCCGAACACGTGGCTGGTCGGTGTCAGCAGTTCGGTCCGGATGGCCATAGCCATCAGGCCGGCGGTGAACAGGAACAGCAGGACGCCGATCACGTACTGCATGCCGACGACCTTGTGGTCGGTCGAGTAGGTGAAGTAGCGGACCCAGCCCTGCTCGTACTGACGGGGCGCCGGTCGCAGACCGAGCATCTTGGCGACCGCGTAGTTGAATGCGCCGATGCCCGCCAGCCAGCCGAGCGCACCGAAGGACAGGCCCAGCACGATGGCGATGTCGTTCTGGCCGTTGCTGGCGATGCTCTCGTAGTCGGCACCTATGAGGTTGCCCAAGAAGTGCCCGAAGAGGTAGCCCAACACCGCCCCCACGGCTGCCGTCCCTACATGGAGACGCATCCATGCCGGTCGACTACGGCCGCGGCCGCCTACCGGCGGGAACGCGACCCCCCCTTGGCCGGGTCTGGTTTCCTGGATGTCTATTGTCATGCCGTCACATCCGCTGCGTTGATCGAAGATCTGGTCGGGTTGTCATTTCGCCTTGTTCTCTGCGCCGTACTGCTCGACGTTGCTGTAGGGGTCCGCACTGTCGGGGTAGTACCCGCCGTCCGCACCGTTGGCGTCCGGGACATAGCTATAGGCGAATGGAGGAAGCAGCTTGGTGTTCGGGGCGAGCGTGGCCTCCGTCTGCTTGGCCCATGAAAGGAACGCAGCTTTTGTCACGACAGTGCCGGTGTTGTACATGGCACCGTGCCACAGACCGCAGAGCTCGTCGCAGCGCACGGTGAACTGACCGAGCTGGTGGGTCGTCGTGAAGGCCACGTCGTCCGCCGCCGGGTTGGCATCCGCCTTGACCCCGAGTTGGTAGGCCCAGAAGTCGTGGATCACGTCGAGCGACGTCACGTGGAACGCTATGGGTGTGTCCACCGGAAGGACCAGCTGGGGGGTCTCGAAACCACCGAAGCTGGGGTAGCGGTAGGTGAACTTCCACTGCTGGGCGATCACCTGCACCTGAAGGGTGTCGTGAGCCGATGTCGTCCAGATCGGTGACGGCCCCTCGCCGCCGCCGGCCCCGGCGGGGATGACCAACTCGTAGGTACCGAAGACGAACAGGCCCATGACGAGGGCGGAGGTGATCCCGATCCACGCCGTCTGCACCCGCAGGTTCGACCGGGCGGCCGGGCCGCCGACCGGTTCGGGCACTCCCCTGCGGCCGGCCCGCCACATGACGGTGACGTAACCCAGGTACACCCAGACCCCGAGCATGACCGGCAGGGCGAGATAGAACAGGACGTTGAAGTCGAACTGTGCCCCGTTGGCGGCAGAGGTCATGTTCCCCGGAGGCACGTGCGACGCTGCCAGAGTGGCGAAGAGGACCTCTCCGATCACGGAGACTATGACCCAGATCAGCAGCAGCCGCCATCCGTGCCGGGGCTGACGTTCGGGTGCGGTCATCAGGAGACCACCTCCAGGAACCCGTCCATGTAACCGACGGTCTGCATGGGGCCGCCGTTGCCGAACAGGTAGCCGAGACCGCAAGGCACGAAGCACTGCCAGGGGTACTGGCCCGGGCCTGGGGTGGTGAAGGAGAACCGGACCGTGTTTCTAGCCGACTTGGAGTCGCAGGGAGCAACGCTGCACATATTCGTTGCGTTGGGATCCACCCCAGGGAGAGGGACGTTGATGCCGAGCGACGGTACCGAGAAGGTATGGCCCACCCCATTGCCGGAGTTGGAATCGACCAGCGAGATGTCCTTACCGTTGACCGCGGCGCGGTTGCCGGTGGTTCCGGTGACCAACCCCACCTGCTGGTTGCGCAGGGGGCTGCCCGAGTCGTACTGATCGATCGTGACGTCGATCTTCGTGTGGGCGGGAAGTTGCCAGATGGTCGTGTGGACCCACTTACCCTGCGGATTCTGCACGAGGTAGGACACCCACGTCGGGTGCACCCCGAATCCGATGCTGCCGACCGTCTGCACGTGCAGCTCCACCGGCTGGCCGGCTCGGTGGCCCGCCGCGAAGTTGGCCTTGGGAGGGGACGACCTCAGGAAGTCGGCCACTGTCAGGACGACCAGGGCAACAGCCACTCCGAGTAGACCCAGAAATACCGCCAGTCGAGCTGTCCGCGACAAAAGCTATCTCCCTCCCAGTCCGCCGATCACAGCCCGATAGCTGAGGCGTCAGAATTCGGGCGGAAAGCTATGCGGTCACCCAACAGGCCGTCAAGTATTTCCCAAGAATTCTCTGGTGCTACGCGGCGGCCCTCGAGGCATTAGGCTCTGCCCGTGTGGGTGAGGTAGATGCACCAATTTGCGCCTTTTGCCCGTTGAGAGGGGTCCGATGGGCGAATTAGACGGTGTATCTGTCACTACACAGAGCGCGTTCGAGCACAATCCGAGGGGCGTTTCCCGGGCCGACGCCTTCGCCCAGGGACCTCCCGGGCTTCCCAAGGCATTGGCCCTCTACACCGTTGCCGCCGTCCTGGCGCTGGGCGTGGGAGGCCTCCTGCTGGGCCGGGTCTTCAGCGCTGTCGGCCTCAACCCGACGCCAGCTCCCAAGACTTCTTCGGGCGCCACCTCTTCACACTCGGCTACGCCGGTGACGGCGACTCCGAGCTCACCGCCAGTTGCACCCTCGATCCCTTCGGGTTCACCCGCTCCCTCTTCCCGGGCGGCATTGCCAGGAGTTTCAGCCGGTGACTCGGCGCTCATGGACCTCACTGACGTCGGACCGAAACCCGCACCTCAGCTATCGCTCTCAGCCGGACCTGGTCGTCCCCTCTCCCTCTCGCAGTTCTCGGGGAAGGTGGTGGTGGTTACCTTCTTCGACGAACCCTGCGATGACATCTGCCCGGTTCTGGCGTCGGAGATCACCTCGGCGGACGCCGCCCTCGGGCCGTCGGCCCAGCGGGTGGCCTTCATCACTGTGGACACCGACCCGCTGGTCGCGGCGAAGTGGCCGTCATCCAGCCGTATCTTCGCTGGCCGGCCGGCGCCGACCAACTGGACGTTCGCCAGCGGGACGCTGCAGCAGTTGAATCATGCTTGGCTTGACTACGGCATCACGGTTGACGTGTTCCGCTCCTCGAACACGGTCACCCACAACGACTTGATGTACTTCATTGATCCCAGAGGAAGGTTGAGGTACCTGAGCACTCCCTTTGCCAACGAGCTCTCAGCCGGCAGGTACACGCTGCCGGCCGAGACGATCGCCAGATGGGGTCACGCCATAGCGGACGTGACCACCGGGCTGTTGCCATGACGCAGCTTGCTTCTCACCGGCCACCCGCCACTCTTCCTGCCGCAGGTGCCGACAGGGCGTCGCGGTCGAGGCGCCGCCCCCTGCTGTGGGGTGCTGGTATCGCCGCACTGGTCGGTGCCTGCGTGCTGGTGGACCTGCCTCAGCACACGTCCCACTCCAGTCAGGTCTCGGCCGCTGTCAGCGTCGTGAAGCAGATCAACTCTGACCTGGCGCCGTGCACCTATGCCGTCAAGGAGGCCGTCGCCATCGAGTCAGCCCTTTCCAGTGGCACGATGGCGCCGGCCGATCGGGCGAGGGTGCCTGGGCTGCTGCGCGATGACCAGAACGCCTGCGCCTTCACCGACAGCAGCATCAACAGCCTGGCCGGCCTGGAGGTCCCGGGCACCGCCGCGGGCAACCATCTCGCCAACGCAGTGAGTAGCGCCACCATGTGGGCCTCCTCGGACGCTCTCGGCACCGTCGAAGCCGTCCAGAGGCTGGTATCGGATCCGGGCGACGGGGCGGCCCGAACCAGGATGGCCAGCTTCGAACGGATGATGCTGGCGGACCGGGCGGCCGCCGTATCCCAGGTGGACGCAGCCGGGACCATCCTCGGTGCCCGGCTACCGGCGCTGGTGCTGCCGATCATCACCGCCGGCTCCCCCCAGCCGACCCCCTAGCGGCTCATCGCAGCCAGAGGCTGTCACCAGCGTTTCGCCTCATCGCCGGGCCGGCGCTGCAACCGTCGCTCGCTCCCCAGGTCGGCGACGGTGAGCACGGGCCGGCGCAGGAGGCGCTCCAAGGCCTCCGAAGGCCCGCCCTCCTCCCGCAGGAAGCGTCCGATGGCCACGATCAGGGCGGGGAGAGCCCACAGATCTCCGCACACCCAGAGGATCGAGGCCCCGATCTGCTGGTCGGCGAACGGGGAAAGCGTGACTCCCGGCAGGTTGTTGTAGACCGGGTACCACGAGACGCTGGTCATCAGGCTCATCGAGATGGCGATGACCACCATCACCGTGTTGGTGACGATCAGCATCTCGGCCTGCCGCAGCGATGACAAGCGCAGCCGGAGTGGGTAGGAGGGGATCACCTGCATCCAGAAAAGAACGCCGGTGACGAAGAGGCTGCCGTGTTCCAGCCAGATGTGCACGAACCCGTTGCGGTAGCCGAGATCGAACAGGACAGGCACGTGCCACATCACCATGGCGGCGTTGAACCCCAGTACCGCGGCCAGGGGGCTGAGAGCCACCCGTCCCAACACCCGGAGGGGACCGGCGGACGGGGACAGCATGACGAAGCGGCCGAGGGACCGCCGCGCATCGACCGGCAGCGCGTGGGCCAGCGGGAGCCAGGGTGCCCCGGCCACGATCAGAGACGGGGCGGCGAACATGAGCAGCA
>JAKAXG010000103.1 GCA_021827225.1 Actinomycetes bacterium
TGGTCACCCGGTGCGAGCCGCGCACGTCTTTCAGCGCGGCGAGCAGCTGGTCCCGGCCGGTGCCGAGCAGGTCGGCCATCGCCAAGAGCAGGTGCTCGACCGACAGGTACTCGTCGCCCAGGCTTCGCCGTTCCTCGTCCGCCCGCTCCATTCCGTCGTGCAGTGCCCGGCTGAGCTGCGGTTGGCTGCCACCGTAGGAGCGGGGCAGCTTGGACAACGATTCTTCGAGCCGATTGCGCAAAGACATCGGGGCCACCCCGACCTTTTGCAGCACCGGCAGCGTGACGGTGTCCCCTTGGCCGAGCATGGCAGCCAGCAGATGTTGCGGGGTGACCTCCGGGTTGTTTGCCGATCGGGCCTGCTCGACAGCGGCCTGGAACGCCTCGGTGGTCTTGACAGTCCAACGGTTCGGATCAACAGCCATTGTCGCTTCTGCCTCCTTGTTCTGACTCCGCCGATATGTTCTGAGACTGCGCCACCCGGCGGCGCGACGCCTGCCGGGTGGCGGTCAGCTCTTGCTTCAAGGCCTGGACCTCCGCCTCCAGCTCGAGGATGCGCTGCACAGCAGCCAGGTTGAACCCTTCACCGGTCAGGCTCTGGATACTGGCCAGCTGGGCCAGGTGGTCGTCGCTGTAGCGGCGCTGCCCTCCGGCGCTGCGGACCGGGTCGATCAGCCCTCTGCGTTCGTAGAACCGCAACGTCTGAGGATGCACGCCCAGCGCATCCGCCGCGGTCGAGATGTCGTACAGGCCGTCGGCGCGCGGTTTGAACAGGCCGGCTCGGTCCCTGCTGTGGTCGGTCACCGGCTCACACCCCCAGGTGATCTCGGGCGGGCGGCGGCACCGCCTGGGCGAGGGACTCGAACGCTTTGCGCTGCTTGTGCGACAGGTTGCGGGGCACCACCACCTGCAGCGTGACGAGCAGGTCCCCGCCCTGGGCGCGCCCGGCTGCAGGTACGCCTCGGCCGCGGACCCGTAGCACCTGGCCGGGCTGGGTGCCGGCGGGAACCTTTACCGTGACCGGGTCTCCCTCCAGGGTGGGCACCTTCAACTCGGTGCCCAGCGCGGCCTCGGCGACCCCGACGGGCACGGTGACGGTCAGGTTGCGTCCGACCCGCCCGAATATCGGATGCGGCGACACCCGCAGCGTCACGTAGAGGTCTCCGGGCGGTCCCCCGTTGGCGCCGGGGGCGCCCCGGCCGGCGACCCGGATGCGGTCGCCGTCTTCCACACCGGCGGGAACGCGGACCTTGACCTGGCGGGCCCGCCGCTGGCGGCCACGGCCCCGGCAGTCACCGCACGGCTTCTCGGGTATCGAGCCCGCCCCCCGGCAGGAGGGGCAGGTCTGGCGCAGCGAGAACAAACCCTGGTCGGCGGCGACCGCCCCGGCCCCGGAGCAGGTCGGGCAGACCTTGGCCGAGGTGCCAGGCGCCGCCCCGCTCCCGCCGCAAGTTCCGCACGGCTCCTCGACGTTCAGCCGGATGGTCGTGGTCGTGCCTCGCACCGCATCCTCGAAGGCCAGGTCGACGTCGGCTTCGAGGTCCCCGCCGCGACGGGCTCTGGTTGCACGGCGCCCGCTGGACCGGCCGGAACGCCCGAAGATACCTCCCAGCAGATCGTCGAAGCCGCCGAAGCCGCCGAAGCCGACATCGCCGAGGTCATCGACGTTCTCGACCCGAACCGTGAAGGGGCCTTGCCCGGCGAACCCGCCTCCGGCCATGGCCGGACCGAGCCGGCGCAGCTGGTCGTACTCGGCCCTCTTTTCCTTGTCGCCCACCACGTCGTAGGCGGCCGATATCTCCTTGAACCGTTCCTCCGCCTCCGCCTTGTTGTCCGGGTTGGCGTCGGGATGCCACCGGCGGGCCAGGCGGCGATACGCCTTGGCGATCTCCGCGTCCGTGGCGTTCTCAGAAACGCCGAGGACCTTGTAGTAGTCCTTCTCCAGCCAATCGCTCTGCGCCGCCATCGCCGATCACCCCTCCGCGCCGCCCTCCGCCGAAGGCTTCACGCCGGCTGCACCGGTCGTGTCACCGTCGGCACCGGTCGTGTCGCCGGCGGCACCGGTCGTGTCGCCGTCGGCACCGGTCGTGTCACCGTCGGCCGTCGGCTCGGCGGCCTGGCTGCGGACGCAGACCAGAGCTGGGCGTAGCAGACGGCCCTTCCATCTGAACCCGGGGCGGCGAACCGCGCTCACGATCTGGGTGTCTCCTTCTCCTTCGTGTTCGACCGCTTCGGCCACGGTCGGGTCGAATGGCTCGCCGACGGGCGATATTCGTTCCACCCCTTCGGCTTCTAGGACCGAGGAGAGCACCCGCTGCAGGGGCTGGACCGTCTGGGGGTGCTGGGAGCCGGCCGCGTCGAGCGCGTCAATCAACGGCAGCAGGCGGACCAGCACCGCTTCGCCGGCCCATTCGAGGTACTCGGCCTGCTGGCGGGCCACCCGCTTGCGGTAGTTGGCCAGGTCGGCCTGGGCCCGCCGGGCCAGGTCGAGGTACTCGTCTCGTTCCTTGCGCAGCGTCTCGAGGAGGTTCTCGACATCGAGACGCCTCTCAGCCCCCGATCGGCCGCCCGGCCGGTCGGGTTGTTCCTGGCGGTCGCCGTTCGAGCCGGTCTGGGCGCTGACCGGCTCCGGCGGGTTGGTCGACGAGGGCGAAGCGGGATCTTGGATCACCTTGTCGACCGGTTCGGTCATTATCGCTCACCTCCGTCCACGATCTCGGCGTCGACCACCTCGTCGTCGGCCGGCGATGCCGACGCGCCGTTCGTGCTGGCGGCACCGTCGGGGCCAGCCGTGGATGAGGTGCCGGCTGCCGCGGCCTGCTCGTAGAGCTGCTTGCCGAGTTCTTGCACGCCGACCGCCAGGGTTTCGGTGGCCGACTTGATGGCCTCGAGGTCGCTGCCGCCCAACGCTTCTTTGAGCGAGGCCAGGTCGCTCTCGACCTTGGACTTGGGCTCGCCGCTGAAGCTGGCCGCTTGGTCCTTGAGCATCTTCTCCGTCTGGTAGACCAAGCTGTCGGCGTTGTTGCGGATCTCCGCCTCCTCCCGGCGGCGGCGGTCGTCTTCGGCGTGCGCCTCGGCGTCGCGGACCATGCGGTCGATCTCGTCCTTGGACAGCGAGGACTGGCCGGTGATGGTCATCGACTGCTCCTTGCCAGTCGCGCGGTCCTTGGCCGACACGTGCACGATCCCGTTGGCGTCGATGTCGAAAGTGACCTCGATCTGCGGCACCCCCCGCGGGGCGGGGGGCAGGTCGACCAGCTGGAACTTGCCCAGCGTCTTGTTGTACATCGCCATCTCCCGCTCACCCTGCAGCACGTGGATCTCCACCGACGGCTGACCGTCCTCGGCAGTGGTGAAGACCTCCGAACGCTTGGTCGGGATGGTGGTGTTGCGCTCGATCAGCTTCGTCATCACCCCGCCCTTGGTCTCGATACCCAGCGACAGCGGGGTCACGTCGAGCAGCAGGACGTCCTTGACCTCACCCTTGAGCACACCCGCCTGGATGGCCGCCCCCACCGCCACCACCTCGTCAGGGTTGACACCGCGATGGGGTTCCTTGCCGGTCAGCTGGCGCACCAGATCCTGGATAGCCGGCATCCGGGTCGACCCGCCCACCAGGATCACATGATCGATCTTCTCCTTGGAAAGCCCGGCGTCCTTGATGGCCTGCTCGAACGGGCCGCGACAGGCTTCCACCAGATCGGCGGTCAGCTCTTGGAACTTGGCCCGGGTCAGCTTGACGTCGAGGTGCTTGGGGCCGGTGTCGGTGGCGGTGATGAACGGCAGGTTGATCGTGGCCTCCGACGACGCGGACAGCTCGATCTTGGCCTTCTCCGCCGCCTCCTTCAGCCGCTGCAGGGCCATCTTGTCGGCCGACAGGTCGACACCTTCTGTGTCCCTGAACGTCTTGACCAGCCAGTCGATGACCCGCTGGTCCCAGTCGTCACCGCCGAGACGGGTGTTACCGGAGGTCGACTTGACCTCGAAGACTCCTTCGGAGATGGTCAGGACCGACACGTCGAAGGTGCCGCCGCCCAGGTCGAACACCAGGATCGTCTGGTCTGCGCCCTCCTTGTCCAGGCCGTAGGCGAGCGCCGCCGCGGTCGGCTCGTTGATGATCCGCAGCACCTCCAGCCCGGCTATCTGACCGGCCTCCTTGGTCGCGGTGCGCTGGGCATCATCGAAGTAGGCCGGCACCGTGATCACCGCCTGGTTGACAGTGTCGCCCAGATAGGCCTCGGCGTCCCTCTTGAGCTTCTGCAGGATGCGGGCCGAGATCTCCTGGGCGTTGTACTTCTTGCCGTCGATGTCGATCTTCCAGGAGTTGTCACCCATGTGGCGCTTCACCGAACGAATCGTGTGATCGGGGTTGGTGATGGCCTGGCGCTTGGCCACCTCCCCCACCAGCACCTCACCGGACTTCGTGAAACCCACCACCGACGGGGTGGTGCGGGCCCCTTCTGCGTTGGGGATCACCGTAGGCTCGCCGGCCTCCAAGACGCTGACCACCGAGTTGGTGGTGCCGAGATCGATACCTACCGCCTTAGGCATCAACGCCCTCCTTTCGCCTCAAACACCTTGACCAAAGAAGAACAGACAAACCTTATGTCGTCGTTGTCAACTTCAACTGCGGGTGGCGTATTCCCACTCCCGTCCGTTTCCTAACACCTTCCGAGCGGAGACGGTCGCCGGGATGTGGGCCCGTGCGGGCGGCTGGGTGGCGGCACCCGCGCGGGCCCACGGCCGGTCGGCTGGCCGCCCCGCTCAGGTGGCCGAACCCGCCAGTTCCCTGGTCGAGCCCGTAGTGATCTGCACCTTGCGGGGCTTGGCCGGCTCCGCCACCGGGATGCGGATCGTCAGGACGCCCCGGTCGAAGCTGGCGTCGATGTGCTCGGTGTCGAGTCCTTCGCCCAGCTGAAGCTTACGGGCGAAGCTGCCCTGGGGCCGCTCCGAGAACAGCACCTGAGCGCCCTCCTCCCGCTGCCCGGACCGCTCGGCCGAGATGCTCAACACGTTGTGCTCGACCGTCAGATCGACCGAGTCGGGGTCTACACCGGGCAGGTCGAAATGGACCACATAGTGGTCACCGCTGCGGTAGGCGTCCATAGACATGAACGAACCGCCCGACCCCAGCCCCCGGTTCCAAACCTGACCGGCGAGGCGGTCGAACTCACCAAACGGGTCGAACCGCATCAGCATGACTATCCCACCTCCTTGTATTGAGCGCTGAATCCGTTCGGGTTGGGCCGCCCGCTGGGCGACCAACCAAGTTGACAACCGGCAGCTCACGATTATTCCCGGCGGGCGGGGAGCCGATCCCATGTCCCCGACAGCCAAGAGTCTCCCGGCAGAGGCTGCCGCCGTTCGACCGTCCGGGTCCCCGTTCGTCCTTCCGGGTCCCAGTCGAGGTGCCCGGCCCGGCGGCGTCAACACCTCGGCCGTCGGTCACCGCGGGCAGGCGAGTCGCCACCCCATGCCGGCCGGAGCGTCGCATGGGCCGATCCTGGTCGGGCTCGGACGCCTCCCGGCCCGCGTTACACAGCGGCGGCAGTAGGGAATGGAACCAGCCGGAAAGAATCGACCAAGCACTTCGGTGACGGGGTGAGAGCCTCATAGGCATGGGCAAGGTGAATCGGCCTCCTATTCCTCCGACGGTGATGGTGCTCTACGGCGCCACCGGCGACCTTTCCCGTCGCCTGGTCTTGCCAGCCTGGTACCGGCTGGCTGCCGAGGGGTTACTGCCTGAGCGGTGGCGTCTGATCGGTGCGGCCCGGGCGACCTGGGCGGCCAGGCGTTCCAGGCATTGGTCAAAGACGCCCTCGAGGGTTTCGGCGGGGGTCTGGACCCCACGCTGTGGCGGCAGTTCCGCCCCAAGTTGAGTTTCGCGGGCGGAGGGTTCAGCGCTTCGGATGGCGGGGAGCTGCCCAGCCGGGTGGCGGCGGCCGCGGACGACCTGGGCGGCGACGCGCTGGTGGTCCACTATCTGGCTGTCCCGCCTCGAGCCTTCGAGCCGATCACCCTGGCGATCGGAGCTCACGGCCTGAATAGGGGCAGCCGAGTGGTGTACGAAAAGCCGTTCGGGACCAACCTCGACCAGTTCCGCCGGCTCGACGCGGCAGCCCGGTCGGTCTTCGATGAGAGCCAGATCTACCGGATCGACCATTTCTTGGGCAAGGAGGCCGCCCAGAATATTCATGTGGTCCGCTTCGCCAACGGGCTGTTCTCCAGCGGGTGGGACGCCGAGCACATCGCGGCGGTGCAGATCGATGTTCCCGAGACACTCGACGTGGCGGACAGAGGCGGCTTCTACGACGCTACCGGCGCGTTCTTGGACATGGTCGTCACCCATCTGTTCCAACTGGCCGCCGAAGTGGCCATGGAGCCGCCGTCGTCACTCGACGCCGAATCGGTCGCTGCCGCCCGTGAAGCCGCCGTGAGTTGCTTTAGGACCCTGGACCCCGGCGAGGCGGTGTTCGGCCAGTACGATGGGTACCGTCTACACAAGGATGTGGCGAGCGACTCGAACACCGAAACGTTCGCGGCGGTTCGAATGTGGATCGATAACGACCGCTGGCGAGGGGTACCGTTCCTGCTTCGGACCGGCAAGTGCATGGCCCGCTCCTACCAGCGGGTGAACGTCATCTTCAAACCGCCCCGACGCTGCCCACCGGGACTTCCCGTCGATGCCAACGTGCTTACTTTCGAGCTTTCCGGTTCGGGCTCCATCTCCTTGTCGTTGATAGCCAAACCGCCCGGCGTCTCCGGCGGGCTGGGCGCCGCCAAGACGACAGTCGACCTGGCCCGGGAGTTTCACCGCCAAGGGCTGCCCGCCTACTCCCACCTCCTTCATGACGTGCTCGTCGGGGACCGCACCGCGTTCACCCGCCCCGACGGACTGGCACAGACCTGGCGGGCGGCGGCCGAGCTGCTCAAGCGCAAGCCGGCGGTCCAGTCATACCGGCCCGGCAGTTGGGGTCCCGACACCTCCCGGCTCACCGCTTCCCACCCTTGGTTCTGCACCCGGACTGAGAACCGAAGACAGCGGCACGGACCGGAATATGGACGTACCGAGGAATAGTGGTGTGGGTTCAAGGCGCTCAGGCCGGGGTAGCTCAACGCCATCATGACCCTCGAACCACAGGTCGTCAGATTGGCCCAAACCGCAAACCTGGCCACCATCGTGACCCTGATGCCCAACGGCCAGCCGCAAGCCCAGCTTCGTTGGATCGATTCCGACGGCGAGCACCTGCTGGTCAACACCGAGCCGCAGCGACAGGCAGCGAAGAACCCTCAAGCGCGACCCGCGCTGCACCATCCTGATTCACAGCCGGAAGGATGACTACGACTGGGCCGAGGTGCGAGGTCATGTCGTCGACGCCGTTTCTGGCGACGAAGCCAGGGTCCACATCGACGCGCTGGCCCGCAAGTACACCGGCGACGACTACCGGATGCCGATCGGGCCCGAGGGTCGCATCCTGTTTCGGGTCGCAGCCGATCATGTGGTGACGCCGCAAGCAGCCATGCCACGTCACTCCTCGGACTGACCGGGATCTGCTACCAGCAGCCGGCTGGGTCCCCCGCTTGGCGGGCGTCCGGAGGAATCGGTCCACCGCTTTGGGGATCAGGGCGGACTTGACCGTCACGGCGCCGACCGGAGCCTCGAAGGGCTTCTTCCCTACCATTCGAGGGTGTCGCAAAACATGGCTAAGAGGCCTTCGGCGGCCCGGAGGATGTGGCGGTTCCTGATTGGTCCGCCGCTTCGGGCCCGACAGATTTCCAGGGAGGAGATTACTCCCGTCGAGGGTCTCTCCGCTCTGTCGTTGGACGCGTTGACGTCGGTGGCCTACGGGCCCGAAGCGATCATCGCGGTGCTGGCCCTGGGGGGCGCCGACGCCTTGCATCTGGTGTTGCCGATAACCGTCTCGATAGTGGCACTGCTGGCCATTCTGGTCTTCTCCTACCGGCAGGTCATCGACGCCTTCCCCGGCGGTGGCGGCGCGTACGCAGTGACACAGGCCAACTTCGGGCCGCGGGCGAGCCTGCTGGCAGCCGCCGCGCTGGTGGTCGACTACACCTTGACCGTGGCGGTCTCCATCGCGGCCGGGGTGGCGGCGCTGACCTCGGCCTTTCCCGGCTTGCGGTCGGCTACGGTCCCCATCTGCCTGGTCGTTCTGGCGGTGGTCACCGTCATGAATCTGCGCGGCCTGGGCGAGACCGCCCGGGCGTTCCTGTTACCGACGATGATCTTCATTGTCGGCCTGCTGGCCGTCATCGCCATCGGGCTGGTCCATCCTCTTGCCCAGAGCGTCGCTCCGCCCGGCCAGGTTCGGCTGCCGTCCCGGGCCCTTCAAACGGTAGGTGTTCTGCTGGTCCTGAAGGCGTTCTCCGCCGGTTGCAGCGCCCTGACCGGGGTAGAAGCAATCGCCAACGGGGTGCCGCTGTTCAAAGACCCAAAGCCGGTGCGCGCCAAGCGCACCGAGCTACTCCTAGGGGTGATTCTCGGCGCGATGCTGCTCGGACTGGCCGTACTGGCGCGGCGATGGCACGTAGCCCCCCGCTCCGGTCAGACCGTTCTCAGCCAGGTCATGGGCATGGCTGTGGGCCGCCACTGGGCCTACTACCTGATGTCGGTAACTATCACCGTGGTCCTGGCCTTGGCGGCCAACACATCCTTCGGCGGCTTGCCGGTGCTGGCCAGCCTCCTGGCCCGAGACAACTACCTGCCGCACCTGTTCTCCTTGAGGGGCGACCGGCAGGTCTTCGCGAACGGTGTGTGGGCCCTTTCGATCATGTCCGGCGGGCTGCTGATCGCCGTCAGGGGGAACACGCTCGCCCTGATTCCCCTCTACGCCATAGGCGTGTTCACCGGCTTCACGCTCTCCCAGGCCGGGCTCGTCTCGCATTGGTGGAGAACCCGACCCGCCCGGTGGGCGCAGCGGGCGGCGATCAACGGTCTCGGCGCGCTCATAACCGCCATCGCCACGGTCGTGTTCATGGTCACCAAATTCACAGAGGGGGCCTGGGTGGTGGTCGTGGCTGTACCGGCGTTCATTGCCGTGTTCGGGCGCATCCACTCCTACTACGACCGGGTGGCCGCCTACCTCGGGTACGGCACGATCCCGCCCAAACCCCAAGCCCGGGACAGCATGGTGATCGTCCCGCTCACCGGGGTCTCCCGCCTAGCGGAGAACGCCATCGGCCAAGCCCTGTCCATCACCCCCACCGTGATGGCCTGCACCGTCGTCTTCGACACAGATGACGCCGACGAGCGCGTAACGCACCTGGAGCAGTTGTGGCAGGAGTGGGACCCCGGAGTGCCGCTGCAAATCTTGCGCAGCGAGTACGCTTCGGTGGCCAAGCCCATGGTGGCATGGATCACCCAACTGCAGGCCAGCAGACCAGAACAGATCATCGTGTTGATCCCTACCGTCGCCCCCCGCCACTTCCACCACCACCTCTTGCACAACCATCTGGACCTGGTGCTCACCGCCGCCCTGCACGCCTGTCCCGGCTTGATCGTCGCTCGGGTGCCCCTGCTGTTGCCCGACACTGAAAACCCGGAGGAAGAAAACAGCGCCCAGTTCGGCGTCGGCCGGAGCCGCGCAGACATCGCCTTCAAGCCGCGGCGATAAGCCAGTCCCATGAGCACACTGCGACGACCAGCATTCCGGGGGCCTGTCGGCGAGGCCAACGTCCGCTACCGTCGCCGTTGTGACGCTGCTGGGCTCGGGTCTGTAACGTAAACGGTGTAACCGGTCCTCGATGATTTCGGGTTCTCTCGGTTACTTCGCTTGGTTGATT
Source organism: Actinomycetes bacterium (assembly GCA_021827225.1). The sequence continues at coordinate 9,801 of JAKAXG010000103.1, forward strand.
ATACGTCCTGGGAAGGCCACGGTGAAGGCATTCAGAGCGGGCTTCCAGCGATTC
>JAKAXG010000104.1 GCA_021827225.1 Actinomycetes bacterium
CCGATCTGGACGGATCGTGCCCGGCCCGGCCCCGCTCGTAGCGCGAGAAGATCGCTTGGCGCAGCTCGGGAGGAACGCCGGGGCCGTGGTCGTCGACGGCGACGGCGACCACCCCGCCGGCGGCCGGCTCCACCACCACGTGCGTCGCTCCCCCCGCGTAGCGCTCGGCGTTGTCGAGCACGTTGACCAGCACCTGCTGCATACGCCGGCGGTCAACGGTGACGCGCGGGGCGTAGCCGTCCGGGTGGACGACCGGGATGTGGCGGCCGGTGTCGGCCAGGACCCCTTCGACGAAGCGGACGGCATCCACCGTCTCGCTGTCCAGCGTGGCCGTCCCTGCCTCGAAGCGGGAGATCTCGAGAAGGTCGCTGACCAGCCGGGCGAAGGACCGGACTTCCTGGTCGAGAGCGTCCACCGCGGCGCAGGCCTCGGGGGGGAGCGTGTCACGTCGACGCTGGACGACCGACACCGCCGCCGCGAACGCGGCGAGCGGGCCGCGCAGGTCATGGCTGACGTCCGCCGCGAACCTCGCTTCGCGGCGAGCCCGTTCCTCCAGCTCGTCGACCATGTGGTTGAACGACACGACGAGCGGCCCCAGGTCCGGGTCGGCGGTGGTGGCCGGCAGGCGGACATCCTGCTTGCCGGCCCCGATCTCCCGGGCCACGAGGGATACAGCTCGAAGCGGTCGCAGGATACGCCCGCTGACGAACGCACCCGTCGCCGCCCCGACCAGGGCGGCCAGCCCGGCCCCCACGGCCAGCACGGCGGCCAGGACGTTGAGGGTGTGCTGGACGTCGTTGAGAGGTTCTAGAAAGTACAGCCGGGTCGACACCTCCGCGACAGGCACTCCGATGGCCAGGACCGGCCCGCTGGCTGTACCGACCGTCTGCCACCCGGCATGATCGTCCGCTACGACCGCCTGCAGCGACGCGGGAACCTGGGAGCGGTCAGCCGCGACCGAGCTCGAGTACCACTGCCCGTTGCGTTCCATCAGCGCGTGGCCCCCTCCGCTCACCTGAAGCCCCGACAGCAGCGCGGCCAGGTCGGTTTCCCCGGAGATGAGACGGCTTCGCACCAGCCGGGCGGATGTGTAGGCCTGATGCACGGCCGCGTCCCGCCGGTCGCCGACGATCCAGTTGCGCACCAGCAGGTAAGAGGAGGCCGACAGGGCGCCGGCCAGGAGAAGTGACACCACCCCGAAGCCGACGATCGCTCGGAACCGCAGGGACAACGCCGACCAACCACCCGGCCGGCGTCGCTTGCTCCGGGTCCGCCTGGTCACACTCAGCGCGATCATGGGAGGGCGGTGCCATTCGAAAAGGACCGCCCGTCCAACGGCCCGCGCCCGGTCTTCGGCACCCGGCGATCCGGACAGCTCGCCCGTCAGGCTGGTGCGGGCGCGGCTCGGAGGGCCAGCGCGGCGGCCGACACGCCCGACTGCAGGGCCGGATTCTGGCCGCCGCCGTTGGTCCACGCCCCGGCCAGGAAGAGGTTCCGGATGGGCGTCCGTTGTGGCAGCCATCCCAGCCCGGTGTTCGCCGGCGTGTTCTCGTAGCCCTCTATCGCCCCGCGCGGGTTGGCGGTGTACGCCCAGTTGGTGAGCGGAGTGGACACTTCACGGTGGCGGATGGCGGCCTCCAGGCCAGGGACGTACCGCTCGGCGGCGGCGGTGAGTCCGTCAGCCACCTTCTCTTTGACGGCCAGGTACCGGGGGTTGGTGTGGTACCGGCTGACATCCCCTCCGGTGCCCCAGGTGTCCTCGTAATCCCAGGAGGCGACCGAGGTGACCACGACCACGCCGTCCCCGGCCGGGGCACACCCGGGGTCGACGCGGGTGTAGTCGGTCAGGACGATCCCGGCCCGGTTCCATTGGCCGGCCAGAGCCGTCTTCTCGTTGGCGTCGTGGTCGAAGTCGGGAAAGACGAACAACTCATGCGGGAGGGTCTGCTCCGCGAAGACATCCCGGTCGAGGCCCAGATAGACGCTCACCGTCGTGTACGAGGGGGCCGGCGCCTCCAGGCGGCCGACGTAGTCGGCCGGAAGGTGACCCCTGCCCACCATGTCGAGCATGGTGGCCGGGGCGTTCGCGTTGGAGATGACGGTGTCGGTGTCGACCCGCAGGCCTGCCTCGGTCGTCACGGCCGTGGCGTGTCGGTCGCTCAGTTCTATGGTCGTCACCCGCTGGCCGAAGCGGATCTCGCCGCCCCGGTGGTGCAGCGAGTCGACCAGCGCCCGGCTGAGGGCGGCGCCGCCGCCGTGGGGATACCACCCGCCGTAGTCGTGGTAGCTCGCAACCGCGTTCGCATGCAGCAGGCTGGAGAGCCGCGACGGAGGCAGGCCGAGATAGACCCACAGGGCGCCCAGCACTGCGCGGGTCTTGGCGTCGGTCACATGCCGCGCCATGGTCTGCTCGGCCGTCTCGCCGCTCAGCCTGGCGAGGGAGGGATAGGCGGCCGGAAACTGGTCAAGAGCCACCTTGCGGCCTGCGGCCAGGTCCTCCGACATTCTGCGTAGATCGGCATGGGCCGCGACCTGCTGGTCCAGCACGGCCCGGATGCCCGGCGCCTGATCGGGGAAGCGCCGGATCACCTCCGACTCGTACCGGAAACGGTCGGCGTGGGCGATGATGTCCATTCCTGGGAAGCGGGCCATGTAGAGGGGATCGAGCCGCTCCATGTAGAGGCGCTCGCTAATGCCGAGCTCCCGGTAGGCGCCGTCCATCCCACCCCCTGGCGCCAACCCGTTCAGGGCATGCAGGCTGGCGTCGAAGCGGTACGGGCCGCGCTGGAAGGCGGCGGCGTAACCCCCGGGATTCTCGCCCTGCTCCAACACCACGACGTGGCGGCCCTGGCCGGCCACAGCTACCGCCGCCGCCAGCCCTCCGAGGCCTGCCCCGATCACGACTACATCAGCACGGTCAACCATCAGCCTTCTCCTTCCAGAGGGACCTGTGTGGCCGAAGCAAGCAGCAGACGTGCCGGCGCAACAGAGGCGGAAGGCCTCCCTCGGCGCCGATGATGGTCGCCCCCTCCCGCCAGCCGGCGGGGGAGCGGCCGCCGGGGAAGGCCGGGCCGGTGTCAGCCGGCCGTCGGGGACAGCGACAGCGCCCCTCCCGGGCAGCAGCGCACCGCCCGCAGAGCCCGGCGCACCGCCGGCCCGTCGGTGATCGGCTCGGGCGTCACCCGGGCGTAGCCCCACGTGTCCAGGGATATCCCTTCCGGGAACACCACCGAGCACATTCCGAACCCCGCGCAGCGGGAGGCGTCGAAGTGCAACCTGACGGCCGGGCCATCAGAGGGCAAGACCGGTCCTCCTCGCCGGGGTGGGGAACAGCGCGTCGTCGGTGCGGCCCGAGCAGCGGCGTCTGCGGTGCAGGCTGATCTCGTCCCAGAAGGTCGTGACGGCGCTCTCGACCATGGCCACCGCTCCGTCGGGCAGATGGCACAGGTTTCTTCCCCCGACGGCGTCGCCCAGCGCGGCGATACGCCGGGCGGCCGCTCGGACCCGCGCCGTTCCCGCGGCCAGACCGGCCATGGCGCCGGCCAGCTGGGGGAGACCGGCGTCGCAGGCGCCGCACTGGCCCGCCCTCTGAGCCGACAGCCAGGCGGCCAGCCGGGCCGCTTCGGTGAGCCCGCACCGACTGGCCCCCACCACGCCGAGCAGACCGCACCCGATCGGGGATCCCGCCCCGGACAGCGCGACCGGGTCGACGGACAGGTCCCATACCACCCCGGCCGGCTGCCAGCGGCCGGCGTAGCCGCCGACGAGGACCGCGGCCGGTCTGTCCGCCGCTCCTCCCGCCGCCTCCACGGCTCGGCCCACGGTGGCCGGCCCCACCACCTCGATCACCCGCCCCGGGGAGACCACGTCGCCCGTCACCGTGATCAGCACCGATCCCGGGGTGTCGGCTGATCCCAACTGGCGGAACCACTCCGGTCCCTCCCGCACGATGAGGGCGGCGTGGCAGAGCGTCTCCGCGTTGCTGACCACCGTGGGACGGCCGCCCACCCCCCTGACCGCCGTGGGGACACTGCGCCCGGCGGGCAGCGGCGGCCCACCGTTGATCCACGACACCAGGGCGCTGGACTCGCCGGCCACGTAGCGGTCGGGCACGACCAGCACCACCGCCGCCGCCCGGTCCCCGCAACGTTCGGAGGCGGCCTCGCGCAGGGAGTCGGCCGGGGCGCCGGCGTGCACGGCCAGGATCACCCGGTCGGCGCCCACCGCGGTGGCCACGGCCTGCGCCCCGTCCAGGATCAGATGGGGCCGGTTCAGCATCAGGTGGCGGTCCTTGCCGCTGGCCGGCTCGCTCTCGGTGGCGTTGACCACCACCACCGCCGGTCCCGGAGCCCGGCGGGCGGCGGCCATCTTGTCGGCCAGCGGGAAGTACCCGCCGCCCCGGCCCCGGAGGCCGGCGGCGCTGATCATCTCGAAGATCCGGTCAGGGCGGTCCAGGTCCGGGGAGGTCGCGCCCAGCCGGGCCCGGTGGGATGGCAGATCCTCCCGGCCCGCCGGGCCGGCCAGCAGCCGCCCGTTCCCGGATCCCAGCACGGCCAGGTCAGCCGTCCCGGTGTCCGGACGGCCCACCTGCGCGCCGGTGCTGCTCAACGCCGTACTGCTTCCGCCGCCGACCGGGGCGCGACCCGGTCACGGCCCACCACCGGTACCGCCGCCGCAGCCACGGCCAGACCGACGACCACGTAGAGGACGCGCAGGGTGGAGGTGTCCGAGCCGGCCAGCACCCCGTGCAGCCACACCAGGCCGAACGCCGGGTAGGTCAACCGGTGGAAGATCACCCATCGGGCCCCGACCACCGCCCGGCCGGCCAGAGCGGCGGAGCCCACGACCAGCACCAGCAGGTACAACGCCCCGGTGCCGTACGCCACCGCCGCCGGCCTGTAGGCCGACGTCCCCGGGACGACCAGCGACAGCCAACCGACACCGGCGTAGCGGTCGGCCAGCAGCGAGCCGACGTGGGCGGCGACCAGCACGGCCAGACCCGGGACCAGGGCGGTGTGGAACCGGAGCAGCGTCTGGCGGTGGCGGCCCGATCCCCGGCGGGACGGCCGCCGGAAGCGCAGCCCCAGGAAGGCGATGGCGCCCAGCGCCACGAACGCCCCGATACCGGTGGACCGGGCCAGCACCCACGGGAACATCCGGCTGCGCGACAGGGGGGCGATCAGCACGCCGAACAGGTAACCGGCGCCGGTGAGGGCCGCCACTACCGCCGCCACCACGGGGGCGCCGGCGGCAGCCGACGGCCGACCGGTCACCGGCGCCCCGGTCACCGGCGGGACCACACGACGTACGGCTCCATGGCCGGGCTGCTCAGCGCCGCGTCGCCCGGGCCCACCCACAGGGCGGCCAGCCCGCGCTCTGCGGCCAGGCGGCCGATGCCGTCGGCTCCGGCGAGGAACAGGGCCTTCGACCACACCTCGGCCCACGCCGGGTCGGGGCCGACGACGGTCACCGAGAACAGACCCCGGCCACCGGGTTCGCCGGTGCGGGGGTCGATGAGATGGTGCAGGCTGCGCCCGGCGGACATCCACTGCCGGACGCGCACCGAGGAGGTGGCCACCGCCATGCCGCTCACCTCCAGCACCGCCACCGGTTGATCCGTCCCGTCCGGCGGTTCCACCCCGATCCGCCAGCCGCCGCCGCCCGGGGACCCGGAGGCGACCAGGTCGCCACCCGCCTCGACCAGGAAGTCGTCGGTCGCCGTGCTCATCACCTCGGCGGCCCAGCGCAGGGCCAAACCCTTGCCGATGCCTCCCAGGTCGATGCGCTGCCCACCCAGGTGGAGAAGGCCCACTCGTCGGACGGTGCTCGGCCGCCAGGCCCCGCGGGGTGGGGCACCGGCCGGGCCGCCGGCGCCGGTCCCCGGGCCGGCTGCGAAAGTACGGCTGTACCCCAACTGGACCAGGCGGTCGTGGACCCGCGGATCGAATGCGCCACCGGTCTCCCGGTGCGCCGAGCGGGCCTCCTCCACGGCGCGCAGGAGCGTGGCCGGGACCCGGTGCCAGGCGCCGGGGCGGGCGTTGCAGCGGGCCAGCGCGCTGGTCGGCCGGAAGCGGCTGCACACCTCTTCCACGTGGGCGAACACCTCGAGCGCCCGGGCCGCCGCCGGGCGGTCTCCGGCATCGGGCGCCGAGACGGCCACCCGGCAGGCCATCGCCGTGGTCTCCCAGCGGCCGAGGGTGGCGGTGGCGGACGGCTCAGGGGATGGCATGCGACGCGCCGGTGGTGGCATTGACCGCCGGGGCGGGGGAGGACAGGACCGGAGGGGCCGCCGGGACGGCGATCTGCGGCAGGGGGGCGATGGCCGGCACGGTGACCGGGGTGGCGGCCTGGGCGGCGCCCGGAGGGCCCGAGGTGGTCCGGATGACCGGCATGCCGGCCTCGAGGGAGCGGAGGGCCGTCTCGTCGGCCTGCAACGCCCGCTGGAGAGAGCGCACCGCATCAGTGGTCGGCGGCGCCGTCACCGCCGGCCGGGTGGGGAGCTGGCGGGCCGTGGCGGCCACCCCCGGTTGGCCGCTCACCCACGCCGCCAGGGCGCCGGTGCCGACCAGCGTGGTGGAGCCGACGATCACCCCCGGCAGGAGCCGCCGCAGCCGGTCGCCCGTGGCGCGGCGGCGGGCCGCCAGCCGGCGCAGCTCTCCCGGATCGGGGGCGTGACGCCGCGATCCCACTCTCACCCAGATCCTCGGTCCGAACGCACGCGGGCTCAGTCGTCTCCGCCGTCGTCTGACGAGTGGGAGCCGGCGCCGCTGGCGCCGGTGGTGGCGTGGTAGGTCGGGGCGGCGGCCGGTGGCGCCGACGCCAGCGCCTGGCGGGCGCTGGCCACCTGCTGCTCCTCGGCGGTCAGCTGCCGCTGCTCGGCCTGCAACTGCTGGGCGCCGGCCTGGAGCTGCGCCGACTCGGCGGCCAGGGCGCTCCTCTCCGACTCCAGCTGTCCCTGCTTCGCGGAGTTGGCCGCCGCCTGGGCGGCGACCTGCTTCTCCTCGGTCGCCATCTTCGACTCGAGTCCGGTGATCACCTTCTGCAGCCGGGCGGCCTCGCCGATGGCGGCGCTGACCTCCGGTCCCCGCGGCGCGGTGGTGACCGGGGCGGGGACATCGGCGGACGCGTTGGAGATCTGGGCACCGGGGGCGGTGATGAGCGCGGCCGTCGCCCCCACCGCGCTCCCGCCGGCGGCCAGCGCCGTCAACCAGCTCCGCATCCTCGACAACCAGACCTCCCCGTCTATCGGACAGTTCCCCTGCCACGGACGCATCGGAGCCGCCGCCCCCGCAATTGAGCGCATCGCCACCCTTGCCGGGGCTTTTTCCGGGTTGTCCGCTAAGGGACACGGCCGCACCCGTCCGGTCCGGGAGCTTCGGTATCCCGGCCCGGCCGTTGATCAAATGGGGCGTCGGGCGTAAACTGCGAAAGAACGCTCAGGTAGTCGGGTGCTGTGGCGGCCAGGGAAGGGAGCAGGCGATGGTGTGCGGCTCGTGCAAGTCGATCGTCGACGACTGCTGGCGGTGGTGTCCGCAGTGCGGGGGGCAGCTGACCGAACGGGTCCCGCCGGGATCCTGGGAGCAGGACTTCTACAGCGTCGAGTGGATCATCGAGACCGAGCCGGCGGAGCCGGCCTACGAGTTCAGCGGCTGACCGGCGTACCCGGCGGGGCTGGCACCGGGCCGGGGTGGGTAGAAACCCGCCATGTCGCCTGAAAAGAGTCCAGCGGACGACCTGGTGGAGCCGGAAGGGGTGAACGCCGGCCCGCCGGTATCCGGCGATGGCCGACCCGCACCGGCTGCCCCCCGCGGCGGGGCGCACGACCCGGAGCCGCCGGCGGGGGAGCCCGGAACGGATCCGCCGGCGGCGGCCGGCAACGGTGAGCTGCTCAGCGGCGGGGGCGCGACCCGGACCACGCGACCTCCCCAGCCGGGCCAGGAGCTGGAGGCGGGGGAGGCGTAGCGCCGGCGCCGAGGTAGGGATCGTCGGCGGGGGGAGGACCGGGCGTGTCGTCTTCGACCTCGGTCACGATGGGCAGCTCGATGTGCACGAGGGTGCCGCCCTCGGGCGGGACGCTCACCGCCACCGTCCCCCCGTGGTTGATCACCACCTGCTGCACGATGGCCAGGCCCAGGCCCGACCCGGGCATGCTGCGCGCCGCTTCCGCCCGGTAGAAACGGTCGAACACGTGCGGCAGGTCGGCGGGGGCTATCCCCGGGCCGTGGTCGTGGATGTCGAGTGCCCACCTGTCCCCTCGCTGCAGCCACACCTCCACGGTGCCGTTCGGCGGGCTCCACTTGGCGGCGTTGTCGAGCACGTTGAGCACGGCCCGCTCGAGAAGCGCCGGTGCCGCCTTGACCGAGCCGGGGGTCAGGTGGACGTCGAAGGTCAACCCCGGCGCCCGCCGGCGGGCCCGCTCCACCGCCCCGGCGACGATCGAGTCCAGCCGCACCTCGATGGGCTCGGCCTGCTTCTCCTCGTGGCGGGCCAGGTCCACCAGGTCGCCGATGAGGTTGGTCAGCTCCCCGAGCTGGGCCTCCACGTCCGAGACCAGCTCGGCCCGGTCGGCGCTGGGCAGGTCGCGCACCCGCATCAGCACCTCGATGTTGGTCCGCAGGCTGGTGAGCGGGGTGCGCAGCTCGTGACCGGCGTCGGAGATCAGCTGGGCCTGCTGCTCCCGGGAGGCGGCCAGCGCGGTGAGCATGGCGTTGAACGACCGGGCCAGGCGGGCCAGCTCGTCGTCACCCTGCTCCTCGATGCGCGAGCTCAGGTCCTGGGTGGCGGCCACGTGCTCGGCCGCCGCTGTCAGCCGTTCCACCGGCCGCAGCATGGTGCGCACCAGCAGGAAGCCGATACCCACCGCCACGGCGATACCGGCGGCGGTGACCAGCCAGAGGATGAGCGCCATGGTCGACAGGGTGTGGTTCATCTCCGCCAGCGGACGGGCGATCTGCAGAGCCACCGGCATCCCGTTGATGGCCGGGTTCAGCGACGACGCCACCAGCCCGCCCTTGGTGATGACCCGGTAGGGCTGGCCGTTGTAGCTCATGGTGTCGAAGCGGTAGCTCTGGCCCTGGGAGATCAGCGCCTCCTGCGCCCGGGTGGGCCGCAGCGGGGAGGCGCCGCTGATATCGGTCAGGTTGTTGCTCAGCACCTGACCGTCGGCGGTGATGACCTGCAGGAACCCGCCGTTCAGCCGGACGATGTTGGAGATGGCGCCGATCTCGATGCGCGGCACGCCGTCGTTGCGCGGCGCCATGACCTGGGCGCTGTTCAGGTCCGAGACGAGGGCCGAGTCGACCTGGGAGAGCAGCTCGTGGCGGGTGGTGAAGAAGGCGGCGATCGAGGCCAGCGCCACGGTGAGACCCACCGCTATCGCGATCATGCGGCCCAGGCGGACCCGGAAGCTCAGGCCGCGCTGCCCCGTCCACCACCGCCTCATGCGGAGGACGGCTCCCGGAGGACGTAGCCCACGCCGCGCACCGTGTGGATCAGCCGCGGCTCACCCTCGGCCTCGGTCTTGCGTCTCAGGTAGCCGATGTAGACCTCCAGGGAGTTGGAGTTGGCCCCGAAGTCGTAGCCCCAGACCCGGTCGAAGATCAGCTCCCTGGTGAGCACCTGGCGGGCATTGCGCAGCAACAGCTCCAGGAGCAGGAACTCCGTCCGGGTGAGCTCGATCAGCCGGTTGCCCCGCCTCACCTCCCGGGTCCCGGGATCGAGCGACAGGTCCGAGAAGCGCAGGATCTCGTCCTCCGAGGGGCCGCTGCGGCGCAGCAGGGCCCGGATGCGGGCCAGGAGCTCCTCGAGGGCGAACGGCTTCACCAGGTAGTCGT
>JAKAXG010000105.1 GCA_021827225.1 Actinomycetes bacterium
GACGGATGTAAGGGATGGAGCGGAGATGAACGTCGCGAGACAAGGCCGCGCCCTGGGCGTCGCCCTGGGCATCGGGGCCCTGGTCGGCTGGCTTCCGGCCGGCGTCGCCAGCGCCCAGGCGTGCGGATACAACTACGCCGGCTGCACGCAACCATCGGTGCCCGCCTATGGCGTGGGGACCAGTCCCACCACCGCCCCGCCGGCCGCAACCCCGAGCGGTGGAGCCCCGACCGACGCCGCCTCCGCGTCCCCGGCGGCGGGCGCCCAGTCCGGCCCGCTGCCCTTCACCGGGACCGACGCGGCAGCCACCGCAGCCGCGGGGGCGGCCGCCATCGGGGCCGGCACGGTCCTGGTGCGGCGGAGCCGTCGCCGGGGCCGCCACCCGGCCTGACCACCCGGTCGTCACATCCGGCGCCCCTCCGCCCACAGCGGGTGGTGACATCGGGGATGTGGACAATGTTTAGGTTTCAACCGAGAAGGGAACCTTGTGCCCGTGACTATGGTGAGGGCGGGCGGCCCCATAGAGAGCACTGACGGCATCGGATCCAGGCTGCGGGAAGTGCGAAAGCAGAAGCGCCTGTCGCTGCAGGACGTGGAGGCGCTGTCCAACCACGAGTTCAAGGCGTCGGTCCTGGGCGCCTACGAGCGTAACCAGCGCCGCATAGCGGTCCCCCGCCTCCAGCGTCTGGCCCAGATCTACCGGGTTCCGGTCGAGCAGTTCCTCGCCGGCGACTCCTCCGACCTGGCCGGAGCGGAGAGCTACGGCCGGGAGACCCGGGCGGCGTTCGACCTGGAGAAGCTGGCCCGGGTGCACGGCCCGGAGCGGGAACTGCTCCGGCGCTACCTGCAGTCGGTGGAGATGCAGCGCCAGGACTACAACGGCCGGGTGCTCACCATCCGCCACGACGACATGAGGGTGATCGCCTCGCTGTTCCGCCGGACGCCGGCGGCGATGGTCACTCACCTGAGGGAGCTGGGCATCCTCATATCCCGCTGAGTCCGGGTCCGGGCCGCCTCAGTATCCGTTCCGGGCCGCCGGTCCCATGCCGGGGCGGGTGTCGCTCAGGTAGCGGTTCAACGCATCCAACACGGCCCGGCTGGCCGCTTCGTCGGCCGTCGCCGCCCGTGCCACTCCGAGTCTCAGGAGCTCGGACCCTTTGGTGGCCAGCCGGACCAGCACCGTGGTGACCGCTCCTGCGGGCGCTGTGGACTCGGTGATGACGTCCAGGGCGAAGGGGATGTCGAGGTCGAGCCGGTCCAGGGCCGCCAGAGTGGCGCGGGCGGCGGCGCCCACGCCCCTGCTGGAGTCGCGGCCCATTACCTGATTGCCGTGCAGGGTCAGCCACACGTCCACGTTGCGGTCCCTGCGTTCCAGGCCCACGAAGCGCACCCTCTCCGGTTCCCCCCGCCGCCGGACCCCCGTCACCGGGGCCACCGGCGTGGCGCTCGTGACACTCAGGATGACCTCACCGTGGGCGTGCTTGCGCACCACCTCGCCGGCCGCCCGGACCAGGATGCTCCCCGCCGCCGGCTCGGCCAGCAGCTCCACCAGGAGCATCCCGTCGACCCGCTCCACGCCGACCCCGACGACCCCGGACAGCTTGCGCAACTCCAGTTCCAGGGTGTTCATAGAGGGAAGCATCGGCTCCTACCGCTTCCTCTTGTTGTCGTACAGGTGCTGGTCGGCCAGGCGGTAAAGCTCCCCCGGGTCGGAGCTGTCGTCAGGCGCGGTGGCCACCCCGGCAGAGAAGCCCACGTCCATACCCACCAGTTCCCCGACCGCGGCCTGCAGCCGGCCGAGCAGCAGCCCCAGGGTGTCGCGGTCCCCGTTGTGGAGGAGCAGGGCGAACTCGTCGCCGCCGATCCGGGCGGCGGCGTCGCCGCCCCGGAGCGAGGAGCGCAGCTCGACGCCCACGGTCCTGAGGATGCGGTCGCCCGCCTCGTGGCCGAACTGGTCGTTCAGGGTCTTGAACCGGTCCAGGTCCACCAGGGCGAAGGTGAATCTCCACCCGTAGCGTGAGCTGCGCACGGCCGACTGCTGGAGCATGACGTCGAACGACCGCCGGTTGTACAGGCCGGTCAGCGGGTCGTGGGTGGCGTCATGGCGGGACAGGTCCAGTTGCAGGGCGATGACGCACAGCTGGGCCACCGCCTCACCTACCGGCCCACCGGCCATCTCCGGTTCGGTGTACAGGCCGGTGCCCAGGTTGAGCACGTCCCGGTCCAGGTCCCGCCAGGACCGCCGCCCGGATCGGAACACCTGCCGGCCGACCACCGCGTCGTCCACCACGATGAAGGCGTTCTCGAGGTCGCTCCACTCGACGACCCGGTCCAGGGCGCGGTAGATGAACTCGATGCCCGACTGCGCCCGGGCCAGATCAGCCACGAGAGCCGGCAGGAGGGTTTCCACGGTCATGGCCGGGTGGAGGGCGCTGCATATCTCTTGATTTGTCGCCCCAACGGTATTCCCTTCAAATCGGCCGACCGTTTCCCGATGGATCGCGATCCAGCCTGGCCCGCCCCGGTACCGCTTCGGAAGCCCCCCGCAGATTACCGCGACCAATGATTACGGGATCGACCGGCGCCGGCACAATGAGTGACGGGCTGGTCGGTGCCGGGCCGCCGGCGGCGGGCCAGCCGGTTCCAGGCCCGGTCCACGTATTCCATAGCGGGCATGGGATCGGACGCCTGCACCACCGCGTGGGCGGTGTGGCGGCGCGGCAGCAGGGCCCCCGCGGCGCGCGCCGGCCGGTCCCGGGCCAGGCGGGAGAGGGCCCGCAGATCCAGCTCCTCCGCCCGGTAACGCACCCCTACCCGGTAGCGGGGCCGCTCCGGCCGGCATCCGGTGAGCAGCGACACCCAGAGCGCCGGGAGGTTGGCGCCGGCGGCCACCGCCAGGGCCAGCGATCCGTAGATGCGAGGGTTGAGATCTATGAAGAACGAGCCGTCCGGACCGGCAATGAACTGGGCCTGGAAGATCCCGCTCCAGCGCAGGCCGGCCAGGAGCGCGCCGACCCCCGACTCGAGTTCCGGGTCGGCCGGGACGGTGCGGGCGTAGGCGCTGATGCCCAGCCCCGGCGGCCAGATCCGCTCGGCCGTCTGGTGCACGCAGCAGATCATCTCGCCCTCCCACGCCACGCCACACAGCGCCGTCAGCCGGCCATCGATCCGGCGTTGCAGGACCACCCGGTCGGCGCCGGTCGACCGGGCCAGCAGGGCGGCCTCGGCCGGGGTGCCGGCCAGGCCGGCAGAGGCGTGGACCAGCCCGCCGTCGGGTCCCGCCACCTCCGATCGCAGGGGCTTGACCAGGAGCGGCCATCCGAGGGCGCCGACATCGGGCCGGCAGCCCACCTCGGCCGGGCGAGCCTCGACCGAGGGCGGCAGGCGCAGACCGGCGGCCACCGCCATCCTGTTGACGGCAGCCTTGTCGGTGACGGTCAGCACCAGATCGGGAGCGGGGCTGGCGGCGAGTGCTCCGATGGTCCTCGCTGCGCCGGCGATGGCGATCATGTCGCTCTCGGTACCGGCGAGAAGTGCGTCGAAGCGACCGGCGTCGACGGTGGCGGCCAGGCCGGTCACGAAACCGGCGGGGTCTCGGCGGGAGTCGGGCAGGACCACCGATGCGGCGGCCCGCCGGGACCGGGCGGCGTAGGCGCCGGGGCGCGACACCACCACGGTCGGCCGGTGACCGGCGGTGTGCAGGGCCCGGACCGATGCCAGGACCCCGGCGTGGTCACCCCCTGTCACGAGAACCTCCAGGTCCGCCACCGTCTGCCCCGATCCCACGATCCTCTTTCGCAGCTTTTGTACGTTACCAACCGGTGGTTCCGTTGAGGGTGGCGTCGGCCCGTCCCGACCTGGAGGAGATCTGCTCCGCTGCAGCCCGGCCGGTGCTGATCGTGGGGTCCCTGCCACCGGCCGGGAGGGACCTCGACCTGATGGTCGTTCCGGGCGACCGTCGCCGGGTCGCCGGTGCCCTGAGCCGGCACGGCTTCGAGTTGATCTCCACGACCTGGGTCCGGTTCGGGTACGGGCGGGTGGAACTGGTCGACCTGGTGTCCCCCCCGGACTGGGGACTCCCCGAGGAGCAGGCGGAGGAACTCTTCGGCGCCTCCACGCCGCTCGCTCCGGGCTCGAGCATCCGGGAACCGGCACCCCACCACCGGTTGCTCATACTGGCCCGCAAGGCTCCCCGCCGGCGGGGCGGGACCCTGGAGGACCGGCACCGGACCAGGGTGGATCGGGCCGTCGCCGAGGACCCGCGGGCATGGGCGAGGGCGGCGGCCCGGGCCCGGGCGTGGGACGTGGAGGACGGCCTGGTCCGCCTCCGCCGGGCCTACGAGCATCCCCGCACCGGGGCATCGCGACCGCCGCGGCTGCCCCGGCCGAAGCGGCCCCGGCGGGGGGCCGTCATCGCGCTCTCCGGGCTGGACGGTTCTGGCAAGAGCACCCAGGCGGCGGCCCTGCAGGCCGCGCTGGAGCGGCTGGGGCGCGACGTCGACGTGGTGTGGTCACCGATGGGACGGGTCAGGGGGCTGGACGCCCTCGAGCGCCTGGCCGGCCGGCGGCGCCCCGGATCCCACGCTGCGGAGATCCGCCACCGGGAAGCCACCGCGCCGGCGGGGGCCCGCTCGGCGGCCCGCCGGGCGGTCCGGGCTGCCTGGTGGTGCGTCATCGGGGCGGGCACCGCCTGGTCGTACCGGTGCTCGGCGCGCGGCACCCGGGCGGGCGGGCGGGTGGTGATCCACGACCGCTACGTGCTGGACGGCCTGGTCGACCTGCGCTTCTCCTCCCGGCCCCCGGCCTCGATCCCGGTGGCCGAGGCGGTGTTCCGGGCCCTGTCCCCCAGTCCCCGCTGGTCGTTCCTGCTGGAGGCCAGGCCGGAGACGGCGCACGCCCGGAAGCCGGACTGGAGCCTGTCACAGACCCGGGAGCGGGCGGAGCTGTACTCCAGGTTGCAACCTGGTCTGCGGGTGGCCGTGCTCGACGCCGAGCAGCCCGCCGAACGGCTGGCCGCCCAGATCGCCCGGGAGGTCTTCGCCGGCCTGATCGGCCCCCGCTAGCTCAGGTCCCGGGGTGGTCGGCCCGGGCGGGGGCGGCCAGCCGGTTCACGCAGACTGCCAGGGCGGGGAGCAGCCAGAGGGGCGCGAAGAACTGCTCGGTCAGGAACGAGGCCGCCACCACGGCGGACACGAATCCGGCGGCCAGGGCCGCCTGCAGCTCGTCGGTAGACCGGTCGGAGCGATGGCGGCGGCGCAGCTCCCGCCAGGACAGGGCGAGGTAGGTGGCGAAGAGGGCGAGGCCGGGACCGCCCAGCTCGGCCAGCACGTTCAGGTAGGTGTTGTGGGTGGTGTCGACGGTGGTGGCGGCCTTGATGTTGATCGTCCCGGCGGCCCTGTAGGTCGACACGTCGGTGAGGCTGCTGGCGAAGTTGCCGGGTCCCACCCCGGTGATGGGGTGGGCCTCGAACTCGCGCACGGCCCCGGTCCAGTAGTACAGCCGGCTCTCCACGTTGACCGCTGCGACCTTGTTCTTGGCCTGCAGCGAGGTGTTGATCCTGGTGGGGATGAACACGAAGGCCAGGACCACCAGCAACCCGGCCACCCCGGCGGCGGCCAGTCCCCACCGCAGGCGCATCCGGCGGGTGGCCAGGGCCCACACCCCCGCCGAGCCGAGGCCGACCAGGCCACCGCGCGACAGGGTCCCGAGGATGGTGGCCATGGCCAGTCCGAAGCACACGGAGGCAACCACTCGCCGGATCCGGCCCTGGCGCTCCCCCGGCCAGCGGATCCGGTACATCATCAGCGGCACGGTCGCGCCCAGGACGAAGGCGAAGTCGTTGGGATCGCCTATGGGCCCGGTCGAGCGGTACTTGTGGGAGGCCAGCACCGAGACGATCCCGATCAGGCCGGCCACGCCCGCGGCCAGGACGGCCACATCGACGATCCGCTCCACGGTCCGGCGGCTGTCCGAGCCGACCTGAACCACCAGGAAGGCCAGGGTGAAGAAGATCAGGTACCGCAGGCAGTTGATGAGGGCGGCGTGGGTGTTGCCGGCGGCGGTGAACGACGCCGGGAGCCACAGGATCAGGCCGAGCACCGGCCACAAGGTGGCGGCCGGGCGGACCCGCCGGCGGCCGATGAGCCACGGCACCGCCCAGGCGATCACGGCCAGCACCCCGATTCCCTTGGCCGGGGTGATGAGCCCGGCCCCGGAGTCCAGATAGTTCCTGAAGTAGAAGCTGGCCACCAGGACGGTCAGGGCCAGCACCGGGCGCTTGACGATCACGGCCAGGGCCGCCACCGCCCCGGCGCCGGCCAGGGTGAGGAGCGGGTCGCGTGCCGCGCCGAAAGCTGTCGCTATGGCGACCACCACCAGCACGGCCAGGGCCAACCCCCGGGCGGCCCATCCGGTGCCAGCCGGCGGGGTGGGCCGTCCGGCCCGGGCGGGGGCGACGGACGGCGACCCGGTCAACACACCCGGATGCTAAGTCGGGCTCCGGGCCTGTCCACGGCGTGCCAGTTCCATCCACAACCCGATGTTGCGCTCCGACGACCGCCTGTGGTCGAACCGCTCGACCGCCCGGACCCGGGCGGCGGCCCCCAACCGGCTGCGGGTGCCCTCATCGGCCAGCAGGCTGTCCGCGGCCCGGGCCAGGGCCAGCGGGTCCTCGGCGGGAACCACCACCCCTGCCCCCCCGTCGAGCACCTCGGCCCCGCTACAGGCGGTGGCAACGACGGCCGCCCCGCATCCCATCGGCTCCAGCAGGGTGAGGGCCAGGCCCTCCCACCGGGACGGGACCAGGACGACGTCGGCGGCCCGCAGGTGCGGAGCCGGATCGGGCAGGTGCCCGAGGAACTCCACCCGGTCGGCCACTCCCAGCTCGGCCGCCAGGGCCTCCAGCGGGCGGCGGTCGGGCCCGTCCCCCACCAGCCGCAGGCGGGCCGGGACCCGCATGGAGGCCAGGGCCCTGACAGCCAGGTCCTGGCCCTTGTCCACCGACAGGCGGCCCACGCAGACCAGCAGCGGGCCCGCATCGCGCCGGGCGGTAGGTCCGACGGGGGCGAACCGGTCGAGGTCCACCCCGTTCTCTATGACCCGGACGCGGCCGGCCCATCGTCCCAGCACCGCCCGCCCGGCGTCCGCCTCGCCGGGACCGACCGCCACGATGACCGAGGCCAGCCGGGCGGCCGCCGCCTCGAAGCGGCGGTAGAGCGGCACGAGCGCACCGCCCGCCAACCAGGACCAGCCGTGAGGGGTGAAGACACAAGGGGGCCGGCGGGGGGCGGGCAGGGAGGCCAGCGCCAGCCGGCCGACCGCGCCGGCCTTGGAGGAGTGCAGATGCGCCACGTCGAAGGCGGGCAGGCGGTGGCGGAGCCAGCCCACCGCCCGCAGGTCGGCCGGGCCGGGCCGGCGCTGCATCTCGAGGCGCTCCCACCGGGCACCGGCCCGGGTCACTGCCGCGGCCAGGTAGCCGGACTGCGGGCAGGCCACCGTCACGTCCAACCCGGCGGCCACGCCGGCCGCCGCCAGACCGGCGACGCACGCCGCCACCCCGTCCACCGTGGGTTGCGACACAAGGAGTAGCCGAAGAGGGACACCCGGCGCGTCCGGGGGCGGCACGCCGGCCGAGGTCTGCATCACCGCCCGTAGGGTAACGCGACATATGGGACAGGAGGGTGGGGCCGAAAGGAGTACCGGTGGCTGACCTGGTGGTGCTGGCCCCACACATGGACGACGAGACACTCGGCTGCGGCGGCGTCCTGGCCCTGGCCTCCGACCCTCTTGTCATCTTCGGTGTCGAATCTCGGGATGACGGGGTGGAGGTGGCGGACGTCGCCGCGGAGCTCGGGTTCCGCTACCGGGTCCTGTACGGGCCGGAGTGGGAGGCCCGGATGCTCTCGCTCGACCGCAGGGACCTGGTCGGCCGGGTGGAGGAGGTCCTGCACGACGAGCAGCCGGCCCGGGTGCTGATCCCCTCCCCCTCCTACCACCAGGACCACACGGTCATGTTCGAGGTGGGCCTGGCGGCCACCAGGCCCCTCTCCCGGGCCGGGTACGTCGCCACCAGCGTGGCCGCCTACGAGTACCCGGGGTCGGCGTGGAGCCATGACGGGCGCGAGATGGATCTCAACCAGTACGTCGACATCGACCCGGTGATCGACCGGAAGCTGGCGGCCGTGCGCCTCTACTCGAAGTCGCAGCGGGGCCGGGCCATCATCGACCCCGAAGTGGTGACCGGCTGGGCCCGCCTGCGGGGATCGTTCGTGGGCATCGGTCACGCAGAGGCGTTCCGACTGCTCCGATCGGTGGAGCATCCGGAGCCGCAGCCGTGCGGGTGACCATCCTGCAGCCCACCTACTGGGCCCGGGCCCACGTCTGGAACCGGGTGCTGCGCTCCGACGTGTTCGTGTGGCTGGACTCCGTGAAGTTCTCCCGGTCGTCCACCAAGTGGGAGGACCGCACCGTCGTGGAATCCCGCGACGGCCGGCCCATAGTCCTGCGCCTTCCCCTGCGCGGGCCGCGAAGCGTCCTGTGGCGGGAGGCCGGCCTCAACGAGGGGTGGCAGCAGCACCGCAAGACGTTGCAGCAGTGTTACGCCCGCCGCCCCTACTGGGCCCACCTCGGCGACGCGGTGGACGGTGTCTACGCGTCGGCGGCCGCGACCATAGACGCGGTGTGCTGGCGCAGCTTCCGGGCCGTGGCCGGGCTGTTGAACCCGTCCTGCCAGCTGGTTCGCAGCTCCGAGCTGGGGGTGACATCGGCGAAGGGCCGGCTGGTGCTGGACCTGGTGCAGGCGGTGGGAGGCGGGTCCTACCTGACGGGCGGCCCGGGTGCCGGGTATCTGGACCGTGAGGCCTTCGCCGCCGCCGGCGTGGAGGTGGAGGTACAGGACTGGAAGGCCCCGGTCAGCTCCCACGGCCTGGCCAACCCCTCGGTGCTGCACCTGCTGGCCGAGCACGGACCGGCGGCCACCAGGTGGCTCCTGCTCAGCCCCTGAGGGCTCAGCTCAGGTCATCGGGCCCGGCGCCCCATCCCCTGCCGCGGTCGGCACGGCCGGGCACCGCTGGTGCCAGCCCCACCCGCGGGGAGGGGGCTCACCCGAGCCGGGAGACGCCGACTAGCGGTATTTCCGCCCGGGCGGGCGGGACCCTAGCTTGCGGTGGGATGATTACGGCACATTCACCGACGGTCGAGCGAGACGCTTGAACCACTCCGGCGCCGAGGAGGGCTGGGTGCAGACTCAGATCCCGCAGGACCGGGCCGAACAGGCCCGGCGGCTGGCCCGGCTGATCAGCCGGGAGCCCTTCCGCAGCCGCAGCTGGGCCGAACTGGGTTTCTTCCTCGCCAGCTCCATCCTCGTCGGGGCCGCCATGCTCGCGTTCCTCGTGCTGGGAGCCGTGGGGGTGGCGCTCACCGTCGTGTTCGTCGGCGTGGTGATCCTCGCCGGCGGCCTGCGGGCGGCCCGGGCCTTCGCCCGCTGGCAGCGGGCGCTGGCCCGGCAGATGCTCGGCGAGGACCTCCCCGAGCCGGAGCCTCTGCGCCCCCGGCCCGGGGTGTCGGGATGGCTGCGGGCCTCCCTCGGGGACCGGTCCGCCTGGCGGGCGGTGGGATACTTCGCGGCCAAGGTCCCCCTCACCATCTTCGGCGTGTGGTTCGCCCTGAGCATCTGGGTCGAGGCGTTCTTCGGCATCGCGTCGCCCCTGACCAGCCGGCCCGGGACGGCGAGGTTCGGGACCTTCGCCCAGCTGCACGGCCCGGGCTTCAACGGCGGGCCGGCCGGGATCGCCACCCACGTGGGTGCTCTCGTGATCGGGGTGGTG
>JAKAXG010000106.1 GCA_021827225.1 Actinomycetes bacterium
CCACTACCACCGGATCCTCGACCAGCTGAACCCCGACGTGGTGCATCTCCTCGTCGACGGCCGGATAGTCACCAGCGGCGGGCCGGAGCTGGCCGTGCAGATCGAGCAGGAAGGATACGAGGCGTGGCGCTCCTAGACGTTCAGCGGATCAAGAAGGACTTCCCCATCCTGGATCGGCCGGTCCACGACAAGCGGATCGTCTACCTGGACTCGGCGTCGTCGTCGCAGAAGCCGGCCTCGGTGATCGAGGCCATGAGCCGCTACTACGAGACCACCCACGCCAACGTGCACCGGGGGGTGTACGCCATCGCCGAGGAGGCCACCCGCCTCTACGAGGCGGCCCGCTCCGACCTGGCCCGGTTCATCGGTGCCCGCAACCCGGCGGAGATCGTCTTCACCAAGAACGTCACCGAGGCCATGAACCTGGTGGCCTACTCCTGGGGGCGGACCAACCTGCGGTCCGGGGACGTGGTGGTGCTCACCGAGATGGAGCACCACGCCAACCTGGTGCCCTGGCTGGCCCTCAAGGCGGAGCGGGGCATCGAGATCCGCTACATACCTCTCCTCGACGACGGCCTGCTCGACATGAGCCGGCTGGACGAGGCCCTCGACGGGGCGAAGCTGTTCGGCGTAACCGCCGTTTCCAACGTGCTCGGCACCATCAACCCGGTGCGGGAGCTGGCCGACGCGGCCCACGCCGCCGGCGCCCTGATCCTGGTGGACGGGGCCCAGCACGCCCCCCACCTGCCGACCGACGTCGCCGCCATGGGCTGCGACTTCTTCGGTGTCACCGGCCACAAGATGCTCGGCCCGACCGGCATCGGGGCGCTGTGGGCCCGGCCCGAGCTGCTCGAGGCCATGCCTCCGTTCCTCTGCGGCGGGGAGATGATCCGCGACGTCCGCCTGGACGGCTTCTCCACCAACGAGGTCCCCTGGAAGTTCGAGGCCGGCACCCCGCCCATCGCCGAGGCGGTCGGGCTGTCGGCCGCCATCGCCTACCTGGAGAACCTGGGCATGGACGCGGTACGCGAGCACGAGCGTGCCCTGACCGGCTACGCCCTGTCCGCCCTTCATGACGCCCACCCCGACATCGTCATCCACGGCCCGGCCTCCGCCGAGCAGCGGGGCGGGGTCATCTCCTTCCAGTACCGCAACGTGCACCCCCACGATCTGTCCCAGGTCCTGGACGAGGCGGGTGTGTGCGTCCGGGCCGGTCACCACTGCGCCAAGCCGCTCATGCGCCGGCTGGGGGTGGGGGCCACCGCCCGGGCGTCGTTCTCGGTGTACAACGATGAGGCCGATGTCGACGCCCTCGTCGCCGCCCTGACCTCGGCCGACGAACTGTTCGCCCTCTAGAAGCCGCCCACAGGAGCCGTCCGCACCATGCCGGGACTTGAAGACCTCTACCGAGAGATCATCCTCGACCACTACCGCAACCCCCGCAACCGGGGGGAGCTGCCCACCCCGCCGGCCCACGCCGAGACCGGCTTCAACCCGCTCTGCGGCGACGAGATCACCCTCTACGTCCAGGTGGACGGCGACAGGCTGGACGACATCAAGCTCAGCGGCCAGGGCTGCTCCATCAGCCAGTCCTCGGCTTCGATGATGTCCACCGCGGTGAAGGGCAGGAGCCTGGCCGAGGCCCGGGCCGTCATCCGCCGGTTCAAGGCCATGATGTCGATCCACGAGCAGCGCCTCGACGGCGCCGACGGCGAGGCCGACGGCGCCGGGCAGGCGGAGGGTGAGCCGGAGGTGTCGCTCGGCGACCTGGAGGCCCTTCAGGGGGTGGTGAAGTTCCCGGTGCGTATCAAGTGCGCCACGCTGGCGTGGAACACCCTCACCCAGGCGTTGGACTCCATGCCGCCCGCCGCCGGGTAGGCCGGGCACCGGTCAGCGCCGGCGGCTCCGCGGCCCCCGCTGGCGGACCTCCTCCACCGCCGCGAACGCGGCGCGCAACTCCCCCAGCCATTCCCGCTCGTTCTCGCCCACCAGGCGCACGCACCAGGCCAGGGCCTCGGATCGGGTGCGGGCCAGCCCGGCGGCGATCAGCGTGTCGAGCACCGTGCGTTCCGGCAGGCGCAGCCTGGTCATCACCGGCACGGAGTTGGAGGTGAACAGCACCAGCTGCTCCCCCCGCCGGGCACCCCACGACACCTTGCGCTCGAAGACCGACTCGGCCGCCAGGGCCAGGGCCATCCGCTCCTCCCGGGACGCGTCGCGAAAGCGCGCCACCGCCGCCTCACCGGCCCGGGGCCCGAGATCCACCACGACCAGGATCTCGTCGGTGTCGGTCAGGACCTCGAGGCCCTTCACCCCCCAGCGGGGCGGCAGGTTGGCGGCGAACCAGTCATCGAAGTTCATGCGGCGGCGGTCTCCACCGGATCATGCTGGCACGCGGACCGGACCCGCAGCCGGGTCGGCCCCCGGCAGGTGCCGGGCCGGCCGTGCCCCGGTTATCGTCGGCCGATGCCGGAACGCGTGTCCAGGGAACGGATCCTCATCGTCGGGGCGTCCCTCGCCGGGCTGAGGGCGGCGGAGAGCCTCAGGGCCGCCGGCCACGAGGGCAGCATCACCGTGGTCGGCGACGAGAGGCACCGCCCCTACGACCGTCCCCCGCTGTCGAAGCAGGTGCTCACCGGCAAGGTGGAGCCGGAGGCCACCGCCCTGCCCGTCGACGAAGCCCTCGACCTGGAATTCGTGCTCGGCACCACGGCCGTCGGCCTCGACACCGACCGCCGGCGGGTCCTGCTGGCCGGAGGTTCCGACCTGGCCTACGACGGCCTGGTCATCGCCACGGGAGCCACACCGAGGGTCCTGCCCGCGGCGCCGCCCCAGCCGGGCGTCCACTACCTGCGCACCCTCGACGACTCGGTGGCCCTCAGGGACGACCTGCGGGCCGCCGGGCCCGTGGTGGTGATCGGCGCCGGGTTCATCGGTCTCGAGGTCGCCTGCAGCGCCGCCTCCCTCGGCCACCCGGTTGTGGTCGTAGAGGCCCTACCGGTCCCCCTGGAACGGGCCCTCGGACCGGACCTGGGCCGGGCGGTGATGGAGTGGCACCTGGCCAAGGGGCTGGACCTGCGGGCGGGCCAGGCGTTCGAGACCGTCACCGGCGGCGACCGGCCGGAGGCCGTGATACTGAAGAACGGCACCCGCCTGCCGGCGGAAGTCGTGGTGGTGGGGATCGGGGTGGCGCCGGCCACGGCCTGGCTGGAGGGCTCCGGCGTGGACCTGGCCGACGGCGTCCTCTGCGACGAGAGGCTGCGGGTGCTGCGGGGCGGGCGGCCCCTGCCCGACGTGGTGGCCGCCGGAGACGTGGCCCGCTGGGCCCATCCCGGCTACGGCGAGCGGATCCGGGTCGAGCACTGGACCAACGCCACCGAGGCGGGCGAGGCGGCCGGCCGGACCCTGCTTCTCGGTGACGGCGCCGAGCCCTACTCCCCCACTCCCTACTTCTGGTCCGACCAGCACGGCATGAAGCTGCAGTTCGTGGGCCGGGCCTCAGCCGGCGACGAGACCGTGGTCCTGGAAGGGGGCTGGGACGACGACCGCCTGCTGGTGGCCTACGGGCGCCACGGTCGGCTGGTGGGGGCGCTCGGCCTGCGCCGGCCGGCCCGGATCATGGCCCTGCAGCGGATGATCGCCGAGAACGCCCCCTTCCCGCCCCAGCTGTGACCCCGGGCGAGTCTCAGGTGGTGGGGACGTCCCAGCCCATCGACTCGGCGATCTCCTTGCAGGTGGGGCACACCGGGTAGCGCTTGGGGTCGCGCGACGGCACCCAGATCTTGCCGCACAGGGCCTTGACCGCGGTGCCGTTCACCAGGCCCTCCACCACTGACGGACCGGCCGAGATGAAGTCGCCCTCCTCCGGCTTGAACCCCTCCAGCACGATGTGGGACATCCGCTCGTGGTCCCCGTCGAGGGTGGGGTCGGCGTGGACCGGGCTAACGGTCAGGTCGGTCATGGGTCCAGGGTAACCCCCGCCCAGGCGAGCCCGGCCCCCGGTCGGGTAGAACAGGGTGGTCTTTCTGCGGGCGGCCGCCCGGCCGCCCGTCACCCCCAACCGCTAGAAGACAGACAAAGGGAGAAACCATGCCCGAGGCCGTAATCGTCGCCACCGCCCGCAGCCCCATCGGTCGGGCCTTCAAGGGGTCCCTGGTCAGCCTGCGTCCCGACGACATGGCCGCCCAGGTCGTCAAGGCCGTCCTGGCCAAGGTCCCCCAGCTGGACCCGGCGACGGTCGAGGACGTGATCATGGGCTGCGGCCAGCCCGCCGGCGAGGCCGGCTACAACCTGGCCCGGGTGGTGTCCCTGCTGGCCGACCTGCCCGGCGTGCCCGGCACCACCGTGAACCGCTACTGCTCGTCGTCGCTGCAGACCATCCGCATGGCGGCCCACGCCATCAAGGCCGGTGAGGGCGACGTGTTCGTCGCGGCCGGCGTCGAGGCGGTCAGCCGCTTCAGCCAGGGCATGTCCGACGGCATGCCCGACACCCACAACAGCGCCTTCAAGCAGGCCGAGGAGCGCAGCGCCGCCCGCTCGCTGGGCGGCGGCGAGCCCTGGAGCCCGCCGGCCGGCCTGCCCGACGTGTACATCGCCATGGGCCAGACGGCGGAGAACGTCCGGGAGCTCGAGAACGTGGCCCGCCGGGACATGGACGAGTTCGCCGCCCTCTCCCAGCAGCGTGCCGTGGCCTCGCAGGAGAACGGCTTCTTCGAGCGGGAGATCACCCCTCTCACCCTGGCCGACGGCACCGTCGTCACCACAGACGACGGGCCCCGCCCTGGGACCACCGTGGAGAAGCTGGCCGAGCTGAAGCCGGCCTTCCGGCCCGACGGTGAGGTCACCGCCGGCAACAGCTGCCCGCTCAACGACGGGGCCGCCGCCGTGATCGTGATGAGCGACACCCGGGCCCGGGAGCTCGGGATCCAGCCCCTCGCCCGCATCGTCTCCTCGGGCGTCACCGCCCTCAACCCCGAGATCATGGGACTCGGCCCCATCGAGGCGTGCCGGCAGGCCCTGAAGCGGGCCGGCATGACCATGGACGACATCGACCTGGTGGAGATCAACGAGGCCTTCGCCGCCCAGGTCGTGCCCTCGGCCCGCCATCTCGGCATCGACTACGACAAGCTCAACGTCCACGGCGGCTCCATCGCCCTGGGGCACCCCTTCGGCATGACCGGGGCCCGCATCATGACCACGCTCATCAACGGCCTGCAGACCGAGGACAAGACCTTCGGCCTCGAGTCCATGTGCGTCGGCGGCGGCCAGGGAATGGCCATGATCGTGGAGCGGCTGAGCTAGCTCCAGGACCTGCGAAAACGGAATATTCGGGCGCGGCCCGGCCCTTCCGGGCCGGGCCGTTGGTCATGAAAGCCTTGAAAGAGCGGGCCCGGTCCTTTAATGTCTCGGCCCGTTGTGACTACGTGCACGTGGAATTTCCGTCGGCACGCGGGTCGGGTCATCGCAGCGGCGTGTAGCGCCGCGCTGACCACCGGTCTCGTGATACCCAGCGCGTCTGCCGACCAAATCACAAATCTGCGGGCGCAGGCCGCAGCGATCGCGGCCAAGATCAACGCTCTCGGGCTTCAGGAGGACGCCCTCTCCGAGAGCTACGACGCTGCTCAGCTGCAGATCACCACCTTGCAGGCCAAGGTGGCCCAGGCCTCCGCCCGCCTGGCCTCCGCCGAGGCGGCCACCGCCAGGGCCCGGCGCGTCCTCCGGGCCGACGCCATCCAGGCCTACGTCGACGGCGGCACCAATCCCCTCCAGTACGCCTCCAACGTGGTCCAGAGCGCCCAGAACAGCCTGCTGCGGGCCGAGTACGTCAACACCCTGGCGGCCGACCAGAACAACGCCATCGACCAGTACCGGCTGGCCGCCGTCCAGCAGCGGGCCGCCCAGACCACCCTCAAGCAGCAGCAGGCGGCGGCGGAAGCCCAGCTCCAGCAGGTCGACGCGGCCAGGGCCGCCGTCCAGGGCACCGCCGCCCAGCTGACCGCCCTCGAGAACCAGGTGAACGGCCAGCTCGCCACGGCCGTGGCCCAGGCCCGGGCCGCTCAGGCCGCCGCCGCGGCCCGCGCCGCTCAGCAGCGCCTGGCCGCCCAGGCCGCCGCCCAGGCCGCCGCCCGGGCCGCCGCCCAGGCGGCCGCTCAGGCCGCCAGCCACAACACCTTCAGCGGGATCGCCGGGGGCGCCTCGGGAAGCCCGGCCGGAGGCTCACCCACCGTCGTGTCCTACACCCCGCCCCCGCAGAGCAGCGCCGCAGCCGGCGCCGTCGCCGCCGCCGAGAGCCGGTTGGGCGATTGGTACCAGTGGGGCGCCACCGGACCCAACACCTTCGACTGCTCCGGGCTGGTCATGTGGGCCTACGCCCAGGTCGGCATATCCCTGCCCCACTACAGCGGGGCCCAGTACGCCGACACCACCCACATCCCGATGTCGGACCTGCAGCCGGGCGACCTGGTGTTCTTCGCCAACCCGGGCGAGCACGTGGCCATGTACGTCGGCAACGGCGAGGTCATCGAGGCGCCCCACACCGGCGCCCAGGTCCACATCGTGCCGATGTACTCGCAGTTCGTCCTGGCCAGCCGGGTCCAGTAGCAGCCCGCTCCGGCCGGCCCGCTGCTAGCGCGGAGCTAGCGTCTCCAGCCGCTAGCCTGGCGCCGGGATGATCGCATGCGTGTAGAACGGTGCTTCGCATTCGTGGACCTGAGCGGGTTCACCGCGTTCACGGAGCACCACGGGGATGAGCGGACGGTGGCGGTCCTGACCCGCTTCCGGGGTCTGGTCCGCGAGATCGCCGCCCGGCGGGGGGTGCGGGTGACCAAATGGCTGGGGGACGGGGCCATGCTCAGCTCCGCCGACACCACCGCCGTGGTCGCCATGGTGGTGGAGCTGGCCGACCGGGTGCCCGAGACGGTGCCGCTCGGCATCCGGGCCGGGCTGGCCACCGGAGCAGTGATCATGTTCGAGGGCGACGACTACATCGGCCGGCCGGCCAACGTGGCGTCGCGGCTGTGCGATGCCGCCTCGACCGGGGAGATCCTGAGCACCCGGGAGGTGGCCAGCCAGGCCCCCCGGTGGGTGGCGTGCGGCCCCTTCGCCCCCTACCTGGTGCACGGACTGGACCGCCCGGTGGAAGCGGCGGTGCTCCAGCTCGGCACCGGACCGCAGACCGCGGTGGACCCGTGCTGCGGGCTCACACTGCCGGTGCAGCCCGGGCTGGACACCCGCTTCGGAACGGACGGCAGCATCCAGCGGTTCTGCTCCACCGCCTGCGCCGTGGCCTGGGAGGAGAGCCAGCGGCAGCCACCCACCTCGCTCGGGGTGCCCAGCCCGGCCCGGTGAGCGCCCACGCCGCCGGCGCCGGCCCGTCCCGGCCGGCCCCGCTGACTGCCCGCTCGGTGCTGCTCTCGGTGCTGCTCGGCAGCCACCCCCCGGAGCTGCCGGTGCGGGCCCTGGTGCGCACCGCCGAGTTGTTCGGGATATCCGACGGGTCCGCCCGGGTGGCGCTCTCCCGGCTGAACGCCGACGGCGACGTGGTGGCCACGGACGGCGTCTACCGGTTGAGCTCCCGGCTCCTGGACCGCCAGGCGGACCAGGACCGGGCGGTGCGACCGGCCATCCGGCCCTGGAAGGGCGGCTGGGAGATGGCGGTCGCCGAGCCGGCGGTCACCGGCGGAGAGCGTTCCGCCCTCGGCTCCGACCTGGCCCGGCTGCGCCTGGCCGAGCTGCGCCCCGGGGTGTGGGCCCGCCCCGACAACCTGGTGCGGGACTGGCCGGAGGGTCTCACCGGCCGGGTACTGCGCTTCAGCGCCCGGCCCGGATTCGACCGGCCGGAGCCGGCGGAGCTGGCCGGCCGGCTGTGGGACCTCGCGTCCTGGGCTGACACCGCCGCCCAGCTGATCCGGTCCCTCCGGGCCGGCCGGGACCCGGCGGAGCGGTTCGCGGTCGCCGCCACCATCGTCCGCCACCTGCGCGACGACCCGGTCCTGCCCCCCGCCCTGCTACCCCCCCGCTGGCCGGGAGCCCGCCTGCGGGCCGCCTACGACGACTACCGGCGGGAGCTCGGTGACATGCTGCGCCGCGAGGCGCTGCGCCCGGCCGCCGGCTGAGAACCGGTCGGCATCCCGGCGCGCCGGGTGAGGCCGGCTCAGCCCGCCGGGGCGGATCCCGGGGCGGGGGCGGCCGGTGCGGGAGCCGGCCGGGAGCACAGCGTCTTCCACAGGGCGGTGTAGCTGGGGTACTCGATGGCCGCGGTCACCCACCCGGACGCCACGAGCTCGCGGTGCAGATCAGGCAGCCGGCGCCACGGGATGCCCATGTCGACGTGGTGGGCCAGGTGCCAGCCGGTGTGGTACGGGACGATCCAGAACCGGGCCAGCGGGCGCTGCCGGACCACGTGGGTGGTGCGCCGCCGGTCGGGGGAACGCTCCATACCGGCGTGCTCGGCGATGGCCCGCAGCCGGTTCAGGACCCGCCACACGGTCATCCACGGGGCCAGCCACAGCAGCGGGTACAGCCACCACCTGCCGCTCCCGGCCCAGAACGCCGCCCAGAGAACCACCTGCACCCCGACGATGCGGCCCGCGACGGGACGCGATGACCGCCTGGTGAGAGCCCTGATGAGCGGCACCAGGTTCTTGTAACCCGAGACGCCGAAGGCGTCGCGCACCAGCTTGCGGCGCATCGATGCCCGGGTGATCGGGTACCCGCTGTAGAGGGCCAGGTCCGGCTCCTCGGGGCCCATCTCGTCCTTGTGGTGGGCCATGTGGGAGCGGCGGTACACGTCGAAGGGGGTGAAGGCCGGGTAGGCCAGGAGCCACCGGCCGACGAAGTCGTTGACGGACTTCCGGCTGAACAGCAGCCGGTGGGCCGCCTCGTGGCCCAGGATGTTGAGCAGCGCCATGGCCCGCCCGAGCAGGAAGAAGGCGATGACGTATCCCCACCAGCGGTCGACCACCACGGCCGCCGCCACCACCCCGAACGACTGCAGCCAGGCGCCGGCCACGGTCACGGCGTTGCCCGCGTCGGGTATGCGCCGCAACTCCGCCCGCAGGTCCGGGCGGGGCCGCCCGGTCTCGGTGAGCCGGTCCGTGGGAAGCACGTCGGGCAGGGAACCGGCCCCCGGGACCACGGTCAGAGCCATCACCACCGATGTTACAACTGCATGGGGCCGTCCGTCTATCTCTGTAATACCGCGGTGCGCCTACCCCAGTTCCACGGCGGCCTCGGGACCGAGGGTCCCGGTCGGGGCCACCCTCCACCGGCCGGGCCGCCGGCGGCGCCGCGGTTCGCGCATGGCGAGAGCCGATACGACGGCCAGCACGGTCACCACCGCACCGGCGAGGTAGGCCTCCTGGTAGGAGGTGACCACACCGACGAGGTGCTGGCGCGACGACTGCACCGTCTCCATCACCTGGATGCCGGCAACCACCCCGATCTGGCTGGCCACCTGCATGGCGGCGCTGGCCGATCCCATGCGGGCCGGGTCGACCGCCCCGGCGACCATGGCCGACACGGAGGGCGACGCCACCCCGTTGGCCAGGCCTGACGCACCGAGGGCAGCGACGATGAGCAGGGCCGACGACCCGGGGACTATCACCGAGAAGGCCAGCATGGACGCCAGCAGGACCAGCCCACCGGAGACGGCTGCCGCCCGCTCCCCCGTGCGCACGGCCATGTATCCGGCCGCCGGGGCGGCCACCGCGAAGACCAGGGGCCGGGCGATCTGGAAGAAGCCGGCGGCGCCGATGCTGTAGTGCAGGCCCTGCTCGAGGAACAGCGGCGTGAGGAAGAAACCCCCCATGTAGGCGAAGTTGA
>JAKAXG010000107.1 GCA_021827225.1 Actinomycetes bacterium
GATCTTCCCCGTCGCTGGGCTGCGTAGGCGTCGGACAGCAGATCGGCTACAGGCACCTCGGTGAACTCCGGGTCCCCGTAGAACGCCTCCCGGTCGGCGAAGGCCAGCTTGGCCGCCTCCGCCACCACGTGCACGAACTCCGGCGAGGTCGCACCCATGCCGGTCAGGTCGAAGCCCTCCAGGATGCGCAGCTGTTGGAGGAACACCAGGCCCTGCCCCCAGGGACCGGTCTTGTGCACCCGGGTGCCGGCGTAGTCGATCGACAGGGACGGCTCCACCGTCGCCCGCCAGGTGGCCATGTCCTGACCGGTGAGCAGCCCCTTGTGGGCCTCGCCGCTGTCGTCGAGGACCTCGGCGGTGGCCAGGTAGCGGTCCACCGCCTCGGCCACGAAACCCTGGTAGAAGGCAGCCCGGGCCCGGGCAATACGCGCCTCGCGCCCCCCGCCCCCGGCCTTGGCCTCGTCGAGGACCCGCTGATAGGTGGCGGCCAGCGCCGGGTTGGACCACCACCCGCCCGGTCGCGGCAGCCCGCCGGCCAGGTACACCTCGGCCGAGGACGGCCAGTGCCGGCGGAACAGGTCGGCGCGTGCAGCGATGGTCGCCGCGGCGCGTGGCAGCAGCCGGAAACCGCCGCCGGCATAGGCGATCGCCGGGGCCATGACGTCCTCGATGTCCAGGCGGCCGTGGCGCTCGAGGAGGGTCATCCACGCCCCGAACGCCCCGGGGACGCAGATGGGCAGCAGGCCCGTTCCGGGCACCTGGCGCAGCCCCAGCGAGCGCGCCGCACCGACGTCGGCCGCCGCCGGCAGCGGCCCCTGCCCGCAGACCACCTGCACCCGGTCCGCCCCCCGGTCGTAGAAGATGATCGGGACCTCACCGCCGGGGCCGTTGAGGTGCGGCTCGACCACCTGAAGCACCAGGCCGGCGGCCACCGCGGCGTCGAAAGCGTTGCCGCCCCGCTCGAGGATGCCCATGCCGGTGGCCGCCGCCAGCCAGTGGGTGGCGGCCACCATGCCGGTGGAGCCGGAGAGCTCGGGACGCGTCGGGGAGCTCACCGGGCGACCTCCGACTCGGGGAGGCCCCCCGCCGGGGCGGCGATCCCCGACTCTTCCAGGCGGTGGCAGCGGACCCAGTGACCGGCCTCCGGGTCCCCGCCGACGGGCAGCAGGCGGGGAGCCTCCACCGAGCAGCGTCGGTCGGCGAGGGGGCAGCGGGGATGCAACGGGCACCCCGACGGCGGGTCCAGTGGGTCGGGCGGATCGCCGGGAAGGGGCTGACGGATCCTGGCCCTCTGCAGCGGGGGGTCCGGGAGAGGCACCGCGTCGAGCAGCGAACGGGTGTAGGGGTGCAGCCCGTCGGCGAGGACGTCATGGCGGCCGCCTATCTCGACGACCTCGCCCAGGTACATCACCGCCACCCGGTCGCACAGGTGCTCCGCGACTGCCAGGTCGTGGGTGATGAACAGGCACGAGAACCCGAGGTCGGCCTGCAGGTCGACGAGCAGGTTGAGGATCCCCGCCTGCACCGACACGTCCAGCGCCGAGACCGGTTCGTCGGCGACTAGCAGCCGGGGGGCAAGTACCAGGGTGCGGGCCAGGCCGACCCGCTGGCGCTGGCCTCCCGACAGCTGGCCGGGGAAGCGATCCAGCACCTCTAGGGACAGACCGACCCGGCGCACGGCGTCGCGGACCTTTTCCCTGCGATCGGCGCGGGTCCCGATTCCGTGGATGGCCAGGGGGTGCTCGACGGCGCGGGCCACCGTCATGCGGGGGTTGAGCGAGGAGTAAGGATCCTGGAACACCATCTGGGCGTCCCGGCGCAGCGGCCGCAGCGCCCGGCGCGACAGGTGGGTGACGTCGGTGCCGCCCAGGGTGATGGTCCCCGCGCTCGGTTCCACCAGGCGGATCACGGCCTTGCCGACGGTGGTCTTGCCGCTGCCGGTCTCGCCGACCAGCCCGACGATCTCGCCCTCGGCGACGTCTAGGTCGATGCCCCGCACCGCCTGGACGGTGCCGCCGGGGACAGCGAAATCGACCCGCACCCCGCGCATCTCGAGGACGGCGCCGCTCACCGGGCCGCCCCGGCCGGCTGAACGACGGGGTTCCAGCAGGCGGCGCCGTGCGCCGGTCCGACGTCCTGCAGGCCCGGCTCCGAGCGGCGGCAGACGTCGATGGCCCGCGGGCAGCGGGGAACGAAGGCGCAGCACCCCGGCTCCCCCCGGATGACCGGCACCGTCCCCGGTATCTCGGTCAGGCGGGGCGGGGCGCTCCCGGCCCCGCTGCGCTCCACCCGGCGGGGCAGGGCGCCGAGCAGCCCGGTGGTGTAGGGGTGGGCGGGGGTGGCGAAGAGCGCCTCGGTCCCGGCCCGCTCCACCGGCACCCCGGCGTACATGACCACCACCCGGTCGGCCAGGTCGGCGACGACCCCCAGGTCGTGGGTGATGAGCAGTACGGCGGTGCCCCGCTCGGCCCGCACCCCCCGCACGATGTCGAGGATCTCGGCCTGGGTGGTCACGTCCAAAGCGGTGGTCGGCTCGTCGAGGATCAGCAAGCGGGGATTGCACGAGAGGGCCATGGCGATCATGACCCGCTGGCGCATGCCTCCCGACAACTGGTGGGGGTAGGCCCGGACTCTCTCCTCGGGGCTGGCGATGCGGACCTGGGCCAGCAGTTCCACCGCCCGCCGGCGGGCGTCGGCCCGGGACATCCCCTGGTGGAACCGCAGCGCCTCGGCTACCTGGTCCCCGACGGTGAACGCCGGGTTGAGCGAGGTCATCGGCTCCTGGAAGACCATGGCGATGTCGCGACCTCGCACCGAGCGCATCTCCTTCTCGGGCAGACCGAGCAGCTCCCGCCCGTCGAAGGTCACCTGTCCGGTCGCCACGGCGAGGGGGGGCAGCAGCCGGGTGACGGCCAGGGCGCTCATCGACTTGCCGCAGCCCGACTCCCCCACCAGGGCCACGACCTCGCCGGCGCCGACGGTCAGGTCGAGACCCCGCACCGCCCGCACCGCGCCAGGGCCGGACCCGAAGCGGATCTGGAGGTTGTCGACGGTCAGTAGATGGTCCACCGTTGTCCCTTACACGAGCGACGGGTCGAGGGCGTCTCTCAGCCCGTCACCCAGGAGGTTGAAGCACAGCGTGGTCACCAGGATGGCTATGCCGGGGTACACCGCCAACCAGTAGTCCTGGTACAGGTAGGTCTGGGCGGTGGCGAGCATGCTGCCCCACGCCGGGGTCGGGGGCTGGACCCCCACCCCCAGGAACGACAGCAGCGCCGAGCCGAGGATGGCGCCGGGCACGGCGATGGACGCCTGCACGATGATCGGGCTCAGCATGTTGGGCAGCACGTAGCGGCCGAGCACGGTGCGGTCGCGGGCCCCGCTGGCGATGGCCGCCTGGACGAAGTCCTGCTCTCGCAGGCCGAGCGCCTCCGCCCGGGCGATGCGCACCACCCCGGGGATCTGCGCCACCCCCAGGGCGATTATGGCGTTGCGCAGCGACGGGCCGAGCATCGCCGCCAGCCCCACGGCGATGAGCAGGAACGGGAAGGCCAGCACCACGTCGTTGAGGCGCATGACCACCGTGTCGACCCAGCCCCGGTAGAAGCCCGACACGATCCCGATGGGCACCGCCACCACGGTGCCGAGGAGGGTGGCCAGCACGCCGACCTCGAGGGTGGAGCGGGCCCCGTAGACCAGCCGGGTGAAGGTGTCCCGCCCCAGCTGGTCGGTACCGAGGAAGTGGCCGCCGACCAGGGGCGGCACGAAGAGGTGGTTGACGTCGCCGGTGACGGGCGAGTACGGGTCGATGACCGGGGCGAAGATCGCCAGCAGCACGATCACCACCACCCCCACCCCGCCGACCACCGCCACTGGCCGCCGGGTGAAGGTGGCCAGGCGCCGGCGTCGCAGGCCGGCCTCGACCACGTTCATGGTCTGCTCGTCGAGGGTCCAGGTGCTCATCCGGCCGCCCCGGTGAGACGGACCCGCGGGTTGAGGGCGCTGTAGGCGACGTCGATCAGCACGTTGAGCACCACGTAGGTGGCGGCGGTGAGCAGGGCTACGGCCTCGATCACGGGGTAGTCCCGCTGGAACACCGAGTCGATGGTGAGCCGGCCCAGCCCCGGGAGGAGGAACACCTGCTCGGTTACCGCCACTCCCGATAGCAGCGCTCCGAACTGCAGCCCCAGAACGGTCACCACAGCTGTCACGCTGTTGCGCAGGGCGTGCTTGCCTATCACCACCCGCTCGGGCAGGCCCTTGGCGCGGGCCGTGCGCACGTAGTCGGAGCGAAGCGTCTCGAGCATCCCCGAGCGCATCTGGCGCATGAGGACCGCGGCGAGACCGGTGCCGAGCACGAACACCGGCATGGCCATGCGCTCCAGGTTCCCGATCGGGTCGGAGAAGAACGACACGTACCCCGACGAGGGCAGTACGTGCACCCGGATGGACAGGAGGAGGATGAGCAGGATCCCGAACCAGAACGACGGCACGGACAGGCCGAGGAGGGCCACCCCGTTGGCGGCGTAGTCGAGCCCGGTCCCCCGCCGCAGGGCGGCGACGATACCGGCGGGAATGCCGATCAGCGCCCCGAGGAGCACCGACAGGATGGCCAGTTCGAGGGTGACGGGGATCCGGTTGGCCAGCTCCGCGCTGGCCGCGATCCCCGTCTGCGCCGACGTCCCGAAATTCCCGTGCAGCACCTGGCCGACCCAGTCCACGTACTGGACCGGCAGCGGCTTGTTCAGGCCGAACTGTTTGGAGATGGCGGCGATGGCAGCGGGGTTGGAGTTCTCCCCCGACAGGGCCACCGCCGCGCTCCCCGGAAGAGCCCGGATCGCCCCGAACACCACCATCGAGGCGAGCACCAGGGTGATGACCGCCGCCCCGAGCCGGCGCGCCAGGAAGCGCTTCATCAGCCGGTGAAGCCGGCCGACGCCAGGTGGATGATCCCGTCGGGCGTGAAGCTGACGCCCGACAGCTTGGAGACGGTGGCCAACTGGAACGCCTCGTTGTAGAGGTAGATGATCCCGAGGTCGCTCTCGAGCTTCTGCTCCACCTGGGCGTAGGTGGCCTTGCGGGCGCTGGTCGACTGTTCGGTGCGGGCCTTGGCGAGCAGCGACAGCAGCGCCGGGTCCTGCACCCCGGCGTAGTTCAGCGGGCTGCCGGGCGTGTAGAACGGCGTAATGTTCTGGTCCGGGTCGACCCGGCCGGACCAGCCGACCTCGAACATCTGGTACTTGCCGTTCTGCGCCTCGGACAGGGCGGTGGTGAACTCGGTCGACTGCACGCTCACGTCGAAACCGGCCGGCGCCGTCTCCGAGGCGATCAGCTCCCCCTCCTGGGTGTTGAGAGTGCCGGTGGGCACCATCAGGGTCAGGTGGATCGGGGTGGGAACGCCCGCCGCTTTCACCAGGGTCTTCGCCTTGGCGATGTCACGGGTGGGGCAGGGTATGGGCGTGTAGTAGGGGCTCGAGGGGGCCAGAGGAGTACAGCCCGGCTTGTTGATCCCGTCGAAGACCACCTTGTTCAAGGCGTTGCGGTCGATGCTCAGTTCGAACGCCTTGCGCAGCGTGGCGCTCTGCGCAAGCGGGTCGCTGGCCGGGGCGGGGGCCTTGTTGTAGCCGTTGCCGTTGTCCACGTTGATGTCGATGCCGCCGTAGGCGTTGGTGACGACGGTCTGCACGCTGTAGGACGGGTTGTGGGTGAGCAGCGCAGCGTCGTTGGGGGCCAGGCAGGCGGCCACGTTGATCGCTCCGGACTGCAGGTTCGAGTAGCAGGTGCTGGGGTCGCTGATCACGGTGAACTGCAGGCCCGCGGCGTGGACCTTCGAGGCGTCGTAGAAGTACGGCGACTTCTTCAGCGTGATCTGGTCCAGGGACGGGCGGGACACGAACGAGAACGGCCCCACGCACACCGGGTTCTGGGAGAAGTGGCTGCCCTCCTTGGAGAGGGCCGTGGGGGACATGACGATCCCCGAGCGGCCGGCGAGGATGGTCGGCATGGCCGAGTCGGGCTGCTTGAGCTTGATCTGCACCGTGTCGGGGCCAGTGGCGCTCACCGACGCCACGTCCTTGAGGCTGGACGCCCGGGCCGAGGTGGGCAGGGTGATGTCCCGCTGCAGGGAGGTGACCACCGCCGCGGCGTCGAGGGGGGTCCCGTCGTTGAACTTGACCCCGGTGCGGATCGGGATGGTGAGCACGGTCCCGCCGGCGCTGACCTGCGGGGGGCCGCTGGCGAGAACCGGAGCCGGCTGGCTCTGCTGGTCGACGCCGTAGAGCCCGAGACACATGTTGGCGAAGACGATCCGCCCGTAGTACGTGGACTCGGTCGTCGGGTCCAGGGCGGCGGGCGCGGCGGGCAGGCCGACGATGATCTGGCCTCCGTCCTTGATGGGGCCCGCCGTCTGGGCCGTCGTCGCGCTGTGGGTCCCGCCCCCTGACCCGGCGCTGGACTGGGCGCTGGATCCGTTGGAGCAGCCCGCCAGGAGAAGGGCGATACCTCCGATCCCGGACACGGCGAGCAGCCGCTTCCGCCGCGGCGATGCAGACATCTGTTCCCTCCCCATTTGAGGGGTCCCAGCGACCCCGCCGCCCATACTGTATGCACGATTCCGTTTCGTCTCAATGACGACCGGGCGCTGGAGGGGGGAATTTTTTTCCGTGCCCTGGTCGGTGCCCGGATGGGCGGAGGGCGCGCTGCGGTGGCAGTAGCTACTTTGTGGTCATGATCGACGCCACGATGCGTTCCTGGTAGTTGGGCTGAAGGGGGCCGGGGGGTCACCGGATGAGCGTCACCGTTGCCGGCGAGGAGCCCGCCCTGCGGGGGTTGCGGGAGCTGGTGGCATCCAAGGACTGGTCGGCGACAGCGCTCGGGCCCATAGCCGGCTGGTCGGAGGCGTTGCGTACCACGGTCGAGACCTGTCTCGGCTCCCGCTTCCCGGTGATCATCTTCTGGGGCCCCGAGCTGGTGCAGGTCTACAACGACGCCTACGCCCCGATCATCGGCGCCAAGCACCCGCAGGCGCTGGGCCAGACAGCGGAGCAGTGCTTCCCCGAGATATGGGACGTCATCGGCCCGATGCTGCACGGCGTCCTCGACAGCGGGCAGGCGACCTGGAGTGACGACCTGCTCCTGATGCTCGAGCGGAACGGATTCCCCGAGGAGTGCTACTTCACCTTCTCCTACAGCCCGGCGGGGGGCGCTCCGGTGCAGGGTGTGTTCTGCGCTGTTATCGAGACCAGCCGCCGGGTCATCGGTGAGCGTCGCTTCAACCTGCTCAGCGACCTCTCCTCGGGTCTGGCCGGGGCCCGTCACACCGCCGACGTCCTGGACAAAGCGGTGGACGTGCTGGGCCAACACCCCTCTGATCTCCCCGCCGGGCTGCTCCGGCTGCAGGCGCCGGACGGCTCGGAGGACGACCGTTGGTGGTCCACCTCCGGCCCCGGCGACGGTCACGCCGTCATCGGGGAGTCGGCGGCGACGGTGATCAGGACCGGAGGACACCTCGTCCGCGGCTGGGGAGGCACCGGTCAGCGGTATCAGCCGGGCATGCCCGCCGTCGCCGCCTACGCCATCGACCGGCCGGGCGCCGCCGGGCCGGTAGCCGCGCTGGCCGTCGAGTTGAACGCCCATCTGCCCTTCGATGACGCCTACGAGGACTTCCTCGCCCTGGTGGCGTCGGCGATCAGCGCCGCCGCCGCGGGTGCCGAGTCCTACCAGGAAGCGGAGAGGCGGGCGTCAGCGCTGGAAGAGCTCGACCGGGCGAAGACGAGCTTGTTGAGCAACGTGAGCCACGAGTTCCGCACCCCGCTCACCCTGCTGCTCGCTCCCCTGCAGGACTACATGGCCGACAGCCGCCTTCCCGACGACGTGCGCCGGGGCCTGGCGCTGGCGGAGCGCAACGCTCGCCGCCTCCTGAAGCTGGTCAACAACCTCCTCGACTTCGCCAGGCTCGAGGCGGGCCGCGCCAGCCCGACGTTTGTGGCGACCGACCTCTCCGCGCTCACCGCCAACTCGGTCAGCGTCTTCCGTTCCGCGGCCGAATCCGCCGGCCTCGAGTTGGTGGTGGACTGCCCACCCCTGCCCGAACCGGTCCATGTGGATCGCGACATGTGGGAACAGATCGTCACCAACCTCTGCGCAAACGCCGTGAAGTTCACCCCACACGGTTCGGTGGTCGTGCGGCTGCGGGCGGTCGGCGCCGACGCCCGTCTCGAGGTTCGCGACACGGGGGTCGGCATCGCCGCCGAAGACCTTCCCTTGGTGTTCGACCGCTTCCGACGAGCCCCCACCGCCGGGGCCCGCTCCTTCGAGGGCACCGGTATTGGCCTGGCGTTGGTGCGGGAACTGGTGGCCCTGCACGGAGGCCAGGTACGGGCTGACAGCCAACCGGGGGCCGGGACGACCTTCACCGTCACCGTGCCGCTCGGCACCGGTCATCTCCCCGCGGACCAGGTGGGCACCGAGACCGCTGCCGTCACCCGCTCCACGCCGGCGGCTCCGGCCGACGTGGTGGCATCGCTGGAGACTCTCCTGCCGAGCCGCGGCCCATCCGCCGACCCCGTCAGTGACGCAGCCGCTGGGTCCTTCCGGGACGGCCCGGTGGTGTTCGTGATCGACGACAACGCCGACATGCGCTCCTACCTCGTCGAGTTGCTGGGCCGGCACTGGCAGGTGGTGGGTTTCGCCGACGCCCGGGCGGCGCTCACCGCCATCGAGACCCGTCAGCCCGACCTCGTACTCAGTGACGTCATGATGCCCGGGATGGACGGATTCGACTTTCTGGCGGAACTGCGGGCCCGGCCGGCCACCGCCCAGCTGCCGGTCCTGCTGCTCTCCGCCCGGGCCGGTGAAGAGGCCTTCGTGGAAGGGCTCGAGGCGGGCGCCGACGACTACCTGGTCAAGCCGTTCACGTCCCGCTCTCTGCTGGCCAGGGTGCGATCCCACCTGGACCTGGCCGCCCTCCGACGAGACGGCGCCGAGCGGACGGCCCGCCACGCCGCCCAGCTGGCCTCCCTCGCCACTGCGGCGACCGACATCGTCTGCGCGGAAACCGTCGAGGAGATCTCAACCGTCGTCGAGCTCTCCGCCCGCCAGGTCACCGGCGCCGCCGAGTGCCAGCTGCACCTTGACACCGCCGCTGCCAGCGGAGGCGGGCTCAGCGAATTCGGGAGCGGCCACATCGCCGTGCCGCTGCCGTCCGCCGCAGGTCGCCCCGTCGGCGTCCTACGGCTGCGCCACCGACCCGGGACCTTTTTCAGGGACGAGGACTACCGCCTCATCACCGAGCTCGCCCGCATCGCCGGCAGCCGGATCGAGCGGATCCGGCAGTACCAGCGGGAGCACCAGTTGGCCGACACCCTCCAGCGCAGCCTCCTCCCCCGAACGCTTCCCTCTGTAGGCGGCGTGGAGCTGGCGGCCCGCTATCTACCGGCGTCCGAGGCGGCCGCCGTGGGCGGCGACTGGTACGACGCCCTGGCTCTGGAGGACGGGCAGCTGATGCTGGTGGTCGGCGACGTCATCGGCCACGATCTGAGCGCCGCCGTCGCCATGGGGCAGCTCCGCCACCTCCTGCGGGGCCACGCCATCGGCTCGGCCGACCCGGCCGAACTCTGCGAGACGGTCAACCGGCTGTTGCCGGCCCTGGGCACCGGCGAGATGGCCACCGCCGCCGTCGCCTTCCTCGACCCGCGAAGCGGTACGGTCTCGCTCACCAGCGCCGGGCACCCACCTCCCGTCATCGTGGAGCGCAGCGGCAGAGCGCGGCTTGTCGACATCGCTCCCTGCCCGCCTCTGGGAGCGTTCGAGGGGGC
>JAKAXG010000108.1 GCA_021827225.1 Actinomycetes bacterium
CGCCGGCTGTGGGGCGCGAGACTCCCGACGAGAGACGGCCCACCACCTGATACATCAGGCCGACCAGCAGACCGGCCGCGCATGATGCCTGATACCTCCTGGTGCGCCCCTCGGGCCTTTCCAGGTACCACCGCGATCCGACGATGAGGAGCGCCATGCCGGTGAACGGTGTCGTCCCGGCCGCCATCAGGCAGAACGAGCCGGCTGAGAGACATCCCCGCCGGGTTTCCGCCTGACCGAAGGCCACCCACATGGCGGCGAAGGCGAGGACGTATTGAACGTTGATGATGCTCCCGACGCTCTCGACCCCCGCCGCGGGAACCAGAACCACCATGAGAGCCAGGCCGACTCGTAGCACCCGCGACCGGATGACCGGCACCGTCGCCTCGTACACCGCGAGCGCGCATA
Source organism: Actinomycetes bacterium (assembly GCA_021827225.1). Next base: position 409 of record JAKAXG010000108.1, read on the forward strand.
TCGCGGTCACAAGGCAGGCCGTGATGGTCAGCGCCGCAGGCCATGCACGCATCGGCAGCGCCGAGACGAACGCAGCCGTGAGGCGCGGTACCAGGTGGGCGTAACCCTGGTAGCCCGTGAAGAGGGACCTGAGCGTGCCCCAGTCCACCTCCTGCTGGAGGAAGGTCTGCCCGTTCTCCGCCCAGATGTGGTCGAAAGCGACATGGGGAGGTAGTCGCAGAAGCGAGAGCCCCGTTCCCGCGATGACACCGGCGACACGCAGCGCATTGGTCCGCCACGGAAAGGCGGTCGAGCTACGTGACCGCGTTCCTACGTAGCCGGTGCCGGAGCGATCATCGGCGCCTGTGAGCGCCGCTTCTTCGACGCATGGAGAGACCGTGCCCGCTGAGCTCATGCCCGGAGGGACCAGGACTAGCTGGCTCGGGGCAGGCGCACGGGCTGAGAGGAATCAGCACCGGAGAGCTGGCCGACTTCCAGGTAGGGGTGGCTGCGAAGTCCAAGGCGGTGCATTCGGTACTGCAGAGCCGTACGGACGACACCGAAGCCGTAGCGGACACTCCGGCGGAAGTTGATCGAAGAGGAGTCGCCGGCGTAGCGGGTGGGACAGGACAGCTCACCGATGCGCCCGCCGGCCGCCATCGTCTGAACGATCACCTGGTTGTCGAAGACAAAGTCATCCGAGTTCTCGTCGAGGTGAAGGCACTCGAGCAGTTCACGGCTGAAGGCGCGCAACCCCGTGTGGTACTCCGAGAGCTTGTTCGCAACTATCAGGTTCTCGACCAACGTGAGACCGCGGTTGGCGACGTACTTCCACCACGGCATGCCCCGGGCGATCGCCTTCTGTGCGAGCACCCTGGAACCGAGCACCAGGTCATATTCACCGCAAGCGATCATCGACGCCATCGCCGGTACCAACGCCGGGCTGTACTGGTAGTCCGGGTGGACCATCACCACCACGTCTGCGCCCTCTGCCAGCGCCCTCGCGTAGCAGGTCTTCTGATTCCCCCGTAGCCGCGGTTGGCCGGATGGCGATCAGTGATGAGGCCGAGGGATCGGGCCATGTCGAAGGTCCCGTCAGTGCTGGCGTCATCGACGAGGACGATTCCGTCCACCACGGAGCTGTCGAGATCACGGACCGTCCTCGCCAGCGTCAGGGCCGCGTTGTACGCGGGCATGACGACCACGACTCGCTTCCCGAGGATCATCTGAGCCCCATCCCTTGCGTAGGCGAGCCAGTCCCGCCATGCGCTAGAGGTGTCGACAACCGCCCAACCCCACTTGAGCGGTTCCGAAACTGCATGATCTGCGCAGATCTCCGACCCGCAGCCACCGCAGTGTCCCACGCAACATCGCGGGCCGAGGTGATGCTCCAATCAGCTACCAGGCTCGCCCACCCACCGGTCCCCGCTGGCGACATGCCCGGACTCCGCCACGCTGGCGTAGGCACCTACGCACGACCAGGTCCCCAGCGCCCAGCCCGGGGAGGTCGATCCGGTTCTGGCGGCTCACCGTGCGGAGCGTCTCGTCGTCCCGCGCCGGGTCGCCCTGGACAGCCTCGTCGTGATGCAGCGCATGGTCGGTCTGGGCACCGAGGCGGCCACCTCGGCGCTTAGACGAACAGTCGTGCCGGGCCATTCGTTCTCGGCGAACGGGGTCCCCTCGCCGGCGAGAACGACGTTGGGCCGGTACCAGCCACCTCGAAGCGGCTGGCGGCCTGCGACTCCTGGGGCGATCGTCGTGGGCCGGACGGGTCGTCCCGGGAACTCCGAGAGGCGCCTGTCCACTTCGACGTCCTCGCTCCCGGTCTCCGAACCGTCGGGCAGCCGGATGGCATCAAACCCTCCGTTCGCCCGCCGCTACCAGCCGGTGCCGGTAGATCGGCTCAGCCCGTTCGGGGCTGTTCCGGGCGGGCGCCAGACCGGCGCTGTCCCGCCGGCGGGTCGTCGCGACGCTGAAAGTGGCGCTCTCTCGGATCAGCCGGGTTGGACGGTACCCTGCCGATACCGGCGCCAGGAAGGGGCATGACCGGCGGTTCCTGCCGGTGTTTTCGCTGTGGCTTCTGTTGTTCTCAGAGTGATCCGCCAGGCCCTGCCTGCGATGACGGTGGCGACCATAATCCCGCTGGGTCTGTTCTACGTCGTCCTGGCCGCCGGATCGGTCCAATGGGCCATGGGGGTATCGGTCGTCTATGCCTGGGCCATGGTGCTGTGGCAGTACCTGCGTCACCGGCAGGTGTCAGGGCTCCTGGTGGTCACATGGCTGACGGCCACGCTGCGCGCCGGCCTGGCGCTGCTCTCAGGCCATCCGTTCGTCTACTTCGCCATGCCGGCGGCGGAGACAGCCGTGTTCGGGTTGGCGTTCCTGGCCACGCTGGCCGGTTCGGAACCGCTGGTGATCCGCCTGGCCCGGGACCTGCTTCCCGCCGGCGCCGACCGCCTGGCGGCCAACCGGCCGCTCATCAGGAACCTGTCGGTGCTGTGGGCGGCTTCGCACCTGCTGTCGGCGGGCGCCACCCTTCTGCTGCTCGGGGCGACGCCGCTGAGGGTGTTCCTGGCCGTCCACATCTTCGCCAACTGGGTCTTCATCGGTGCGGCCGGCGGCCTGTCGGTGTGGCTGGTCCGCAGCCGGGACCGGGACCTGTTCAGCCAGGTGATGGCCGTGCTGCGCCAATCGGCCGTGATGACCACGGGCGGCGCCGTCGAGCCGGTCGGAGCCGGCTCGCCGCAGCCGGTCCGAGCGGGTCGGCCCGGAGACGGGCGGGCTGCGCTGCCGGCGGCCGCCTGAAGAGGCTCATCCGGCCAGCACCGACACCGGCTCGAAGCTTCCAGGTGATGCCACGGGCCGGCCGCCGGCCGATCAGTGCTGGTGCGCCCCTTCGGTCTCGACGTCGATGGCGGCGAGCAGGGCGCCCAGTTCCGGTTCGTCGGTCAGGTCGAGCGGCTGCAGTTGCTTCACGCGCCCGGCGAAGTTGGCGGAGAGGTCGGTGGCAGCCTGTTGCACCACGTCGGGAGAGGGCGCGCCGGCCCAGTCGATTCCGGACAGCGCGCCCCTGGTGAAGGTGGCGACCAACAGCACCTCCGAGCGGGGGTGCCCGTAGGCGTCGGGCGGCCCTACCCGGACCGCCGCCACCCGGCTGCTCTCGAGACCGGGGGCTACGGCGAACGTCTCCCGGACAGCGGCGAGCACATGGCCGCACACCGCGGTGAGATACCAGCCGGACCGGTCGGTCTTGGTCATCTTCTGCAATGACAGGTTGCCGGCCTGGGTGGTCGTCGGCCTGTGGTTGGGGACGATCTCCTCGCCGGGGACGATCACGGCCAGCGTCGCCTCGGCGCCGTGGACGGAGAGGGGGGCGGCGTGCATTTCGTTGTCCTCGAACGCCTCGGCGAGGGTCGCCATGGTGACCTCCGGATCGTTGGCGCGCAGCTCGTTCCAACGGGCGTCGAGTTCGGTCTGGGCCTGCTGGTGGCGGTGTTCGCGTTCGGCCCGGGCGGCGGCGATCTCCGCCTGGGCCCGGCGCTCGGCCTCCTGGCGGGCCGCCCGCCGTTCGGCACGCCTCCAGAACCGGATACCGGCCAGTGCCTGGCTCTGGGCACGACGACGGATGGCGTCCTCGTCCGCAGGCGGTTCGTCGGGGCCCACCGGCGGCGAGACCGGCTCGGCGGGATGGCGGTGCAGCGACTCGATGCCCGCCAGCGCGGCGGTGATCTGTTGCGCTTCCGCCGATTTGGCGGCGGCCGCCGCCTGGCGGTGGTAGGCGGCGACGGTGGCCGCGCCCGGCTGGCCGTGAGAGGCGCTGCGGGGCCGGCGCCGGCGGGTCCCGCCCACGCTGTGGTAGAGCGTCACCGGGCCGGCGCCGGTGGATACACCCGGCCGGTAGCCGCCGCCGATGTGAACGCGCGCCGCCCGGGGACCTATCGAGGTCCGCACACCACGGCTGCCCACCCGGACCCGGACTCCCGGGGCCAGCTTGAAGTACATGCCCACGGCCACCGAGCGTAACGCCTGCCATGCGCAGCACCGGCTCCGGTTGGCGGCTCCGGCTTCTGGACCTGCAGACCCTCCTCGCCCACTCACGGCAGTGGGTGACGGAACCGAATCCTACGAATCGGGCAATGCCCCACCTCGATTCCGAGGAGTCAGCGCTATATCGCGACCTGGTCGAAGGAACGTACCGACCTTCGCTTCGCTTGGAGCAGGAGAGGTGCGCTTGTCCCTCCTGACCGAAGCGCTCCCCGACCGGGGCCGTGCTCCCGGCACCTGAGCCTGGTCCGGCTGGCTCACCCGGTGGTGCCATTCAGGCGCTGCTGCCCAGGTACGAGCGTGGCCATCTCGGCGGCCGCCCGACCGGCCAGCCAACCCTCCCGATTGGTGACCGAGCTGCCCTCGGCCCCCACCAGGTAGGGAACAGCTTGGCGGTGTAGTCGTCCACCTCATCCCTGCGCCCGGCCAGAACCGGCAACACGTCGCGTCCGAGCTGCTGCTCGGCGGACTCACGGGCGTGACGGGCCGCAGCCACCAACCGCTCCCCCCTTCGAAGGGGGCGGACCGGCGCTCGGCCCGGCGGTTCTTGGTGGCCCGCCGCTCCCGGTTCGACTTGCCCATGTGGTCTCCCTTCGCCAGGGCCATACTCCCGCGAGGGTGTGACGGACTGAGCGGATGGCCATGCGGAAAAAAAGATGGGCTTGACGCCGCCCCCCGACAGGCCTACACTCGAACACACGTTCGATTTCATATCGAGCGGGATCGTCGGCGGCGCGCCGGCCTGGTAATGCCGCTGCTGCGATGTAGCGGCTGAGCTTCCACATCTGGACGACTCCGCCATGTGCCGAGAGCTGCGCTCTTTCCGACAATCGATCGCTTCATTCGCCGGGCGGTTCGACGCTCGGGCGTTGACGCCAGGTCAGGCCGGCGAGGTTGTCCGACTGTGCGCCCAGATCGAAGCTACGGCCGCTTCCATCAAGGCCCTGGCGGCAGCCCGTTCGGCCGAGGGCAACGGCTGGGAGCGTTACGGCTACCGCTCCCCCGCCGAGCAGCTGGCCGATCAGGCCGGTATGAGCCCGGGGGCGGCGAAGCGGGCGCTGGAGACGGGCCGGCGTATGGCGGACCAACCGGAGGTTGCCCAGGCGGCTCTGGCTGGCGAGCTGTCCCTCGAGCAGGCCACCGCCGTTTCCGACGGAGTGGCGGCCAACCCGGCCAGGGCCAAAGAGCTGATCGACAAGGCCCAGCACAGCTCTATGGCCGAGCTCAACGAAGCCGTCGCCAAGGTCAAGACCGACAGCTCCGACCTCGAGCAGCTCCGCAAGGCCCGCCACGCCAAGCGATCCCTCCGCAGGTGGACCGACCGCGACGGTGCCCTCAACGCCCGCCTGTACGGCCATCCCGAAGACGGTGCCCTGCTGTGGCGGATGATCGACCCGATTCGCCGGCGGCTCAACATCCTCAGACGCGAGGCCGGTACCGCCAACGAGACCCTTGATGCCCTCGACTACGACGCGCTGATGGCCGTGGCGTCGGCGGCCATCGGCAAGGACGGGGAGCTGTCGTTCTCCGATCTGCTGGGACTCGGGCTGTTTCCCCAGTTCGACCCCGCCCGGCCGGCGAGTTGTCCGGCCCCGGCGGCCGGCCCTCCCGACCTGTTCCATCCGGCGCAGCCGGCCGGGGCAGCGGACGCCGATCCGACACCGTCCGGGGGCGCCCCGGCCCGGCGCGACCCGATACACCGCAGCGGCCCCGTGGACGGCCCCAGCCCGGTGGGCGGTGCCGGCCCAGTAGATATCGCCGGGCCGGGAGATGTCACCGGGCCAGAACGGCCCGGAGGTCCGTCGGACAGGGACGACCGAACAGATCCCTCCGGCCGAGCGGAGCCGGCCGGCCCGGCGGAGCCGGCTGGCGGCGCTGTCCCGGCCGGCTCGCCGGCGTCCCCGCCGGCGAAGGGCCGACGGCCGAAGAAGCTGGCAGGCAGCCCGCTGCGCTTGATGATCCGCGTCGACCTGGACGCCCTGCTCAGGGGCGTACCGCTGGAGGGCGAGCTGTGCGAGCTCGCCGGCTACGGACCCGTCCCCGTATCGGTGATCGAAGACCTTATCGCCACGGAGAATCCCTTCATCATCGGACTTCTCACCAAGGGTGAGGCCCTGGTCGGGGTCTATCACCACGGACGGCACCCGAACGCCTACCAGCGCTCCGCTCTCGACTTCCTGCACCCTACCTGCGCGGTCGAAGGCTGCTCGTCCCGAGCCGGATTGCAGTACGACCACCGCGAGGACTTCTCCAAGACCAGGATCACCGCCTTCGATCTGCTCGATCGGCTCTGCCGCCATCATCACGACCTCAAGACCCACGAGGGTTGGCGCCTGGTCGAGGGCAGAGGCAAACGGGCCTTCGTCCCACCTGGCGACCCCCGCCACCCCAGATTCGGCCCCTCGCCCCCCGCCTGCTCCCCGCCCACCGCGACTTGGCCAGAGAGAGGAACCAGAAATGCATGACCTACAGCTGATGGTCGTCGACGGATACCGCTTCAGGGACTGCGAGCTAGACCTGAGCACGCTCGACGCCTGGAGCCTGGCGCTCGACCAGCGCACCTTCGGGCGTCAACAGTTGGTGGTGGTCACCGCCCGGCTGGACGGTGGGGTGCTCGGTCTCGCCCACTGTGGGCTGACAGACCCGCCCGAGTTGGCACTGGTCTGGTGCCTGGAAACCCTCGACGACGGAGCCGCCGCCGCGATCGCCTACAGCGACGAACCAGTCGCCCCCGACCCGCCTCCCGGCCTGGAGGAGAGATTCGTCACGGCCCGGGTCGCAGCGGGCGAGCACGGGGTACATCTCGTCGACTGGATGCTCTGCGACGACGGACAGATTCGTAGCATGCGTCTTACCCTCGAAGGCTGCGACGAGTGGTGGGACCTGCCGCCGGGCCTCGGCCTCGGCGACTGGAGTCCACCAGACCGCTCCACGGCGCGGCCGCACCGGCGGCGCGGGGGACCCAGCGATCGGCCGCCGAGGTGTTGACATACCCGGCCGGCGTGCACGCTCCGCTGAGGGCGTCGGGTGGGTCGCAGCCCATGTGGCCGTTCTCAGGATCGGTCGCGCAGCCGGGCGAGCAGCGGGATGGAGGCGACCTTCTCGTCGGTCAACTCGTCCCAGCGGATTCCGGGGCGATTCCGGCCTCGTCGGCTGCAGCGAATCACCTGCGTCGGTGTGACGATCACATCGAGGCGGAAGTCATGACCGGTCAGCGGTATCCGACCGTCGTCGAGGACCTGCAGGTCGTGCACGGTGGTGGCCACCACCGTGGACGGACCGATGAGACCGGCTTCCCACGCCACGGCGTACTCCAGGTCACTGAATCCCCCGCCCTTGCCCAGCCGGGCGCCGTCACCGGAGACGGCCACGCATCCGGCGATGACCAGGTCGACGGGTTGCATGCCGGCCACATCGACAGGATGACCGTGCCTGGACGAGCCACCGATGGACGCGGCCTGGCGGGCCGGAACCCGCAGCGTGGCCGGGTCGAGCTCCAGGAACGGCCTGTCCGACGCCAGGCGCGGCACGGCCATGTAGACGGTCTTGCCGTCCTCCAACGCCCGCTGGCGGACAGGCAGCTGCGGCGAATCGGGATTGGCCTTCAGGGTCGAGGCGCCATCCCATACGGGATCGGTCCGCAGCCGCTCGGCCGCCTTCTCGGCTCCCACGAAGTTGGGTATCCGCCCCTCGGCGCCCGGAAAGCGGGCTGCCCCGGCCGCCTGGAGAGCGCTCCACACCTCCCGGCGCAGGTCGGACTTGGCCGCCAGCACCGCCGGGTCTCCGCCGGCGTCGAGCTCGTGGTTCGGGGGCCGGCGCGCCATCACGGACGACCCTATCGCCGGGCCAGCCCGAGCCCGTGGTCGGGTTGCCGCCCGCCCGGCCGGAACTTGACGTACCCGCTGCCGACCGGCCTCGGGGCCCCGGCCACTCGCAGCGGGGGCTTATGCTCTGGTGTGGAACCTCGGGGACGGCCCGGGCTCGTCCACGCCCAGCCGATCCGGTCCGGGAATGCCCGCACCTGCGCCGCCGGGACCGTCAGACCGGCGCCGTCTCGGGCAATGCCGGGGCGGGGAGGAGGTCGCCGCCCGGCGTCAGACCGTCGCCGAGGGGATCCGGCAGCCCGGCACTTCGGAGCGGGTGTGGAAGACGGTGCCGGCCCGGTCCTCGTGGTCCCGGTTGTCAGCGGTGACTATGTAGATGTCACGTCGCTCCGGTCCTCCGAAGCAGAGACTCGTCACGGTCCGGGCCGGGACCTCGATGCGGGCCACCTCCTCACCAGTCGGCGCGAATCCCCGGACCGACCCGGATCCGGAGACGTCGGCCACCCATACGGTCCCCGCCTCGTCGACCGCCAGCCCGTCAGGCGACAAGTCGTCGCGCTGGACCAGGAAGCGCCTCCCGGTAACCGCGCCGTCCTCGGCGTAGTCGTGGGCCCACACCGCGTTGATCGCCGTGTCGCAGTGGTAGAGCACGGAACCGTCGGGCGAGAAGCCGATGCCGTTGGTCAGCGACACGTTCCCGTACAGTTCGGCGGTCCGGTCGGGTCCGTCGATCCGCCAGCACTCGCCGGGGGTGCGTTCGAGTTCCTGGCCGAACGGGTTGCTACGCAGCGTGCCGCAGATGACACGGCCCCGGCGGTCGACAGTGAGGTCGTTGAGGCCCATGGCGTCGGACTCGAACAGGATGCGGGTCACGCCATCCTTCACGTGGCAGATGTTGCGGCCGGAGACGACCAGGCCGCCGTCCGCGTGCAGGGCGATCCCGCCGACACCACGCCGCTTGGGGATGGCGGTCGTCACCGAACCGTCCGGGGACAGTCGGAAGACACCGCCGTGGGGCACATCGGAGAAGTAGAGGTTGCCCTGCTTGTCACCGCACGGACCCTCGATCAGCCCGTAGCCCCACGCCAGTGCTTCCAAGTCCCCCATGTCGGCCTCCTGTCGCTGCCACTCGTCCACTCGGAGAGATCCCATACTGCCCCAGTCCTCTGGGGAGCGGGCTCAGTTCGCGGGACGCCAGGGTGTGACCCAACCGTCTTCCGGCCATCCTTCGGCGGCCGCCATCAAAGGGGTGCTCAACGCCCCGTCGAGCGCCTCCCTCAGAATGTCGGCGTGCCCGGCATGGCGGGCGGTCTCCTCGACGAGGTGCAGCAGGACCCAGCGGACGGTGCAGCCCTCCAGATCGGCAAACCACGGCTCCGCCGGCAGGGGCACCTGGCGACCCAGATCCCCGATGGCGCCCATGACCGCGTCGGTTCGGGCGCTGGCCTGTTCGTACCGCCGGAGCACGGCAGGGAGCGTCTCGTGGTCGGACAATGCGAAGCTCTCCATGTAGTCCTCGAACGCCCGG
>JAKAXG010000109.1 GCA_021827225.1 Actinomycetes bacterium
TTCCGATCTCCTGAGCAGACGGACCGCTTCGGCCAGGCGTACCTCGACCGCCGTGTGGGCGTCACCTACGCCGCGCCCGAGCTCCTCGGCGATCAACCCCGCGTCGACATCGCCGGCCGCCGCCCGGGCCCACACCGACAGGGCGATACCGCGTGACGTGCCGTCGCCGATGGCACCGGCGCGGGCGTGGACCTGCCGGGCTGTGTCCACCGCGGCGTCGAGATCTCCCAGGCGGTACTGGCAGAAGGCGATGTGCCAGCGAGCCGTGTTCTCCTCCCAGCGGTCACCCATCCGGGCCAGCAGCTCGACGGCCTGGCGACACACGCCGATGCATTCCTCGAAGCGCGACGCCCCGTAGAGAACCACACCGTGGAAGCTGAGCGACTGACCCTGCCCCCACTCGTCGCCGAGGGCGACGCGCAGGTCGTAGGACCGGCGAGCATAGGCGACCCCCCGCCCGAACCACGGGATCATGGTCATGACCGGGGCGTGCTCGGACCACGCCTGGGCCAGCTCGGCGCTCGGGTGGTACCGCTCTGCGAGATTCATCCCCCGCAGGTGACTCCAAGCACAGGGGAACCTACCGGCGGAGAACCAGTAGACGTAGGCCAGCCGGCTGTAGAGCCTGGCTGCCAGCAGGTCCCGCTCGGCCCCTTCGAGGGGCCGGCGCCGGCAGCATGACGGAGCGAGACTGTGCACGGTCTGGACCAGAACCTCCCACAGGGCCGCGCCCATGAACGCCCATCCCCGGCGGGGCACCCGCCGGCCCAGCTGGCGCAGCGCACCCTCCACGTAGCGGCGCGCCGCCAGCTGATCACCACGCCGGAACGCCACGTCGCCGAGGCGGCCCTCCAGCCGGGACCGCTCCAGCGGATCGGAGGTGAGCTCCAGAGCCGACTGGAGGTGTGATTCGGCGCCGTCGTAGTCCCCGGTCAGAGCCAGTACCTCCCCGAGACCGGAATGCATCGAGCAGCGCTCGGGGACAGCGGCGGCGGGAGCACCCCGCTCGGCAATGCGGTACTGGGCCACGGCCACGTCGAGGGCGTGGCGGCGCCGGGCGGCAGCGGCGGCGGCCATGGCGTGGGGGAACGCCCGGTCGACCAGACCGGCTGCGTCGAGATGGTAGGCCAAGTCGAAACCGGCCTCGGGGTCGGAGGAATCGAGGTTCTCAGCCGCCCGGCGGTGCAGGTCGTGGCGGGACGGGGAATCGAGATCCTCGAGGAGGCGCTCACGCAGCTTGTCATGGGTGAAGGCGCAAGTACCATCTCTCTCGTCCACCCACACCACCTGGCGCCGGCGGGCTTCCTCGAGGGCAGGAGCGGCGCGCCCCGGGTCGAGCCCGGCTAGGCCCAGCGCCCGGTCCAGATCGAAGCGCTTACCGAGAACAGCCCCGGCGCCGAGTAACGTCCGGGCGTCGGGCGACAGCAAGCGCAGCCTCTCGCCGAGAACCAGGGCCGCCCGCAGTGACGTCTGGGCGATCCCCCCGGCTCCGGAGGCAAAGGCCCAGCCGCTCGGGCGATGGTGTATCAGTTCGCCTTCCACCAAGCCTCTCATGATGGCCGCGGCCATGAAGGGGCTGCCCTCGGACAGGTTTGACACCACATCGGTTACCTCGGCTGCGGTCGGGCCGGCCATCGACTCGCACAGAGCGACGATGTCGGCGGCGTCGAGACCCTTCAGGGTGACGTGCAACGCGGCCGGAAGATCGCGCAGAGGATGACCGGCGGGGATCTCCTCGGAGCGGAACGCGGCCACCATGACCAGGTGTCCGTTGCCGGCGACCGAGCGGGACCAACCGGGCCATTCCCGTAGCAGCTCGAGCGTCGACGCATCGGACCACTGGGCGTCGTCGAGGAGCACCACCACGGATTGGCTCCTCTCGGCCAAGGCGTCGAGCAGGACGCAAAGGGCATTGACGGTCCGAGCCTCCCCGTAGGGATCGGCCCCATCGGTGGCCGGGGTCGCGCCGGACCAGCTGAGCAGGCCGGCCAGATCGGGCAGTGCCTGCACTGCCACGTCGGTCAGCGAGCCGAGCCGGGCGGCCAGGAAGCCGGCGAGCGAGGCGTCGGACCGGCAGAGCTCGGCGATGGCCGCCACCACGCCCTCGAGTATCTGGAACGGGCGCCGGGCCACCCGGTCGGCGCCCTGGCCCCTGAGCACCACGGTGGCCGGGTCGACGGCCAGGCAAAGCTCGTCGAGCAGCCGGCTCTTTCCGGTCCCGGACTCGGCCTCCAGCAGGAGCAGGCGGCGCGGCTCGCCGGGCGCAACGATCGCATCGAGTAGAGCCGCCAACTCCCCACGCCTGCCGACGAAGCCCGGTTCACTCAAGCGGGTGCGCCGGTCGGACATTCCGATGGTCATCGGCGGGTCGGCCACACCGGAGCTCAGCGCTGCGGCCAATTGGCGCAGGTCGGCCCCGGCGGCCGCGGCCGACTGGTAACGCTCGGCCGGGTCCTTGGCCAGCAGCCGGGCCACGATGGCGTCCAGGGAAGCGGGCACGGCACGGCGAGCTGAGCGCAGGGGAGCCGGTTGCTGGCGGGCGTGGGCCTGAAGCAGCTCCCCGACACTGTCACCTGCGAAGGGGGGCTGGCCGGTCAGGCACTCGTAGAGGACCACGCCGGCCGAGTACAGGTCGCTGCGCTCATCAACCGGCGCTTGTATGAGCCCGGCCGCTTCAGGCGCCAGATAGCGGGCGGTGCCGACGGTAGCGGCCCGAAGCGACGGGGCCAGCCAGGAGCTGCTGGCCAGGCCGAAATCGATCAGCGCGGCCTGGATCTCACTGGCTGCTCCGGTCACCATGATGTTCGCCGGCTTGACATCGCGATGGACCACTCCGCGGTCGTGGGCGACGCACAGATCCCTGAGCATCCCGATCCCGATCTGCACAGCGGTCGCCACGGGGAGGGCCCCGTCGCGTAGCAGCTCCTCCAGGTTGACGCCCTCGACGAACGATTGGGCCAGGTACATGGCGGAGCCGTCGCCTCCCACCGCCACGGGACGGGCAGCCAGTTCCAGCTCGGAGAGAACCAGGGCCTCGTGCTCCAGACGGAACCGGGTGGCGCTGGTCATTCCCCGCGTCGGGACCAGCTTGACGATCACCGGAGAGCCGCCGAACAGGTCGGTGCCCCGCCATGTCTCAACCCCAGAGCGGCCCTTGATGCACTCGACCAACTCGAATCTCCCGGCCAGGACCCGCCGGCCGATGCCCTCCGATTCCATCCCCAGCTTCTTCCTGGGCGCCACCACGCCCGCCGTAAACGCCTTTTGCTGCCTACTGATATTTCGGCACCACCAGTGCATCAATTGACCGGTTTTTCACCAGGCCAGCGCAGCGCCGGGTACCCCACCCCGGCCGGTGGAACAGGTACCTCGCTGGTGGGCCTGGAAGCCAAGGCCGACGACCGGGCCGGGCGTCGCCGTGGGGGGATCTGGCCGCCATGGCCGGGTGAGGGTGGTCGGGGTCCTGGTGTCGCTCCGCCACTGGAGTTGGACGCGCCGCCGGGCCGGGCGGGGAGCCGGGGAGCCGGGGAGCCGGGCCGGTGAGCCCGGCCGCTACCGGGCGGAGATGGCGGCGACCAGCTGCTCCACCGACGGTGCCCCGTCGCTCCGGGCGCCGTGGCGGTAAACCCGGCAGGTCCAAGCCGGTGGCGAGCCGGGGTCGGCGAAGGGGTCGACGCCGTCCACCAGCACGGTGGGCGACCCACGGAAACCGATCCGCTCGGCCTCCATCTCATCGGCGATCTCCTCCACCGTCACCGTCGGGGCCGCACCGTCGAGGCGCCGCAGGGCCTCGGCCACCCGGTCCCGGGCCAGATCGAGGTGCGGGCAGCCGGGCAGGTACTGGACGGTGATGGTGTCCGCCATCGCGACGAATCTACACCGGGAACCGGCCGGGCGTAGGCTGGCCGGCGTGGCCCCCGGTGACGCAGAGATGGCCGAACTGGCCGACCGGGTCCGAAGCGCCCTCGAAGCCGGCGACCTCGACGCCCACGCCGACCTGCTGACCCCCGACGCCCGGTGGGGACCCCCCGACGACCCCGAGTCCGGGTGCCGGGACCGGGCCGAGGTACTGGCCTGGTACCGGGCCGCCCGGGAGGAGGGCGTCCGCATCGGCATGGAAGAGGTGGCGACCGGGGCCTCGGCCATCGTGGCCGGGGTCACCGTCACCGCCGCCCCCGGCGGGGAGGGCGTCGCCCGGTGGCTGGTGCTCACCGTCAGGGACGGCCTCGTCTGCGACATACGGGGCTTCGACACCCGGGAGGCGGCGGCCGCCCGGGCCGGTCTGCCGGCCTAGAACCGGCCCCCCGGTGGCGGGCGAGCAGGGACCGGGCCGGCCCGGCCGGCCAGGAAGGGGACCTACGCCGTGTGGGTGTGGTTGACCATCCAGCGGATGCCGAAGCGATCCAGGGTCACACCCCAGTAGGCCCCCCAGGGCATCTCCCCCATGGGCTGGCCCTCGGATCCGCCCGCCGACAGGGCCCCGTACAGCCGGTCGGCTTCCTCCCTGCTGTCCACGTCGAGGCACAAGGTGGTGTTGTTACCGACGGTCACCTGGTGGCCCATGGAGCTGAGCATGTCGGTGGCCATCAGGAGATGCCCGTCCAGGATGGGCATCTCGGCGTGCATGACCAGGTCCCGCTCCTCGGCCGGCAGTTCCGCCCCCGGCCCGAACGGCAGGTCGGAGAACCGGCTGAGCACGGTGATGGCGGTACCGAAGGTCTTGGCGTAGAAGGTGAACGCCTCCTCGGTCCGTCCCTGGAAATTGAGATAGGTGTTTACTCTTGCCATCGGTGGGTTCCTCCCCTTCCGGTACGCCGCGGGGCGCCCGCGTCCATCGTCTACCAGTGCAGACGGCCGGTCCAGCGGGAATTCATCGCCGAGCGACGGTCAAGCGGCACCGACCGGCACGCAGCAGAGCCTCCGCCGGCCGGTTGCGGGGCCGGCCCCGACGGCCCCAGGATGGTCGGCGTGGCTCGGGGTGAGATCCTCGTCGGCACCTGCTCGTGGACGGACCAGACGCTGGTCAAGGACACGGACTGGTACCCGAAGCGCTCGATGTCGGCGGCCGAGCGGCCACCGAGGCGGAGCTGCGGGAGTGGGCGCCCAGGCTGCGGGACCTGGCCGAGCGGGCCGGGCGGGTGCACGCCCTCATGATCAACTGCTACCAGGACTACGGCGTGCGCGACGCCGCCGACCTGGCCGCCATCCTCAACGGCTGAGGGTCCCGGCCCGGTACTTCAGCTTCGGACAGCTTCCGGCTGGCCACTACCGGTTAGGCCACCGCACGAGCACCGCTGCGTTGCCCCTCCCAAGAGATCTCCATGTTGCGACTCGCGACTTTGGTCCGCTTGATTCGGATCGCCCTGCCAGTGCTCGCGGCTCCCGAGGGCCAGCAACTGTTCCTCGATGGCGCTCGCTCGCTCCAGCACGGTGCTGAGCACATCAAGGGTGGTGTCAGCTTTACGGGCTGCCTTGTCGGACATGACATTCTGGCCGGCGATGATCACCGAGAGCAGCACCAGTTGCAGAAAGGTCTGGGAAACCCACGAGATCAGGGTGACCCGGCTACCTGAGGCAACAGCGGAGGGCAGGCTGAGAAGGGCCAGCCCAGCGAAGGCGTACGCGCACCACATGGTGCCGACGAGCTCGGTCACTTTGACGGCGAGCCACCGGTTGAACCGAGCGGCCGTGCGGAGCCGAGCATTCGTGACGATCTCGACGAGGTGACCGGCGTCATGGAACGGAGTGGACTGACCCGAAAGGCCCTGCGACCGCTTCTGATTAGTGCGGTGGGGCGAGTATGCCGACCCGGATGCGAGAGGCAAGCCGCTCATGCGCTTCTCCTTCAGCTCGAGGTTACGGGGGCAGGCTCGGAAGGCTCTCCTCTTCGGGCGCTCAAGCGGTCGTAGACCGGTCCGAGCCGGGTGGCCGCGGCGAACACGACGACCCCCGCGGCTACTCCGATGGCCAGGTCGCTGGTGGCCAGAGTGCCGGCGACGGTTGCGACGGTCGCCGCGGTATCCCGACGGGGGATCGTCTTCAAGGTGGCCGGACGGACTGATCCCCAGTCGAAGGTCCTGAACGCCACGACGATCATGACCGCGACCAGGGCAGCCATCGGCACTCGGCCCAGCTGGGACGCGACCAGGCTGACCATGACGAGGATGGCGGCGCCGGCGGTGAAGGTGGACAGACGGGTTCGGCCGCCGGTGCGAAGGTTGATGATGGTCTGACCGATCATGGCGCACCCGCCCATCCCGCCCAGTAGGGCGGTAACCAGATTGGCGACGCCTTGCCCGCAGCATTCACGCCGCGGAGAGGAGGCGCTGGACGTGATCTCGTCGACCAGCTGGGCGGTCATCAACGACTCGAGAAGCCCGACCACTGCCAGCGCCACTGCGTACGGGGCGACCAGCCCAAGTGTGGCCCACGTCCATGGAAGCGCCGGGAGCGCAGGATGGGGGACGTGCCAGGCGGCCAGATTTCCTTTCTGGCCCAGCGTCGGAACCGCCAAGTGACCGGTGACCGCAATCGCAGTCACCACCAGGATCGCCAGCAGAGGAGCCGGCACCAGGTTGTTGACCCTTCCAGCGACCACCACGACTGTCAATCCCACGCAAACGAGGGGGTAAACGACCCACGGGACATGGCTGAGCTCGGGAATCTGGGCCCAGAAGATGAGGATGGCCAGGGCGTTCACGAACCCGGTTATGACGCTGCGAGGCAGAACTCGCATCAGCCGGTCGACCCGGCACAGCCCGAGGACGACCTGCAGAATCCCGCCCAGGATCACCGCAGCGATCAGATACGGCAGCCCATGATGGCGCAACAGCGGGGCCACCACGAGAGCCACAGACCCGGCGGCTCCGGAGACCATGGCCGGACGCCCCCCGACTACGGCGATGGCCATTGCCATGGTGGCGGCGGTGAGTAACCCGACCAGCGGGTTCAACCCGGCCACCACGGCAAAGGATATGGACTCGGGCATGAGAGCGAACGCCCCGACCAGGCCGGCCAGGACTTCTCGGCGGCTCACGCCGACGAGGCGGCTGAATGTGCTGCGTCGGGTGCTGACAAGAGTGGAAGTCGAAGTCATGAGAAGTGCTCCGGGATCGAGTGCGAGCTCGGGCCGATCCGGGAACGTCGGGCCCGATGTCAGGCAGAGTGACCGACGGTTGTGCCGGCACCGTTACAGCTAAGTCACGGCCGAGTTGCGCCACCTAACCCCAAATCGAATGTGATGCCTGACCTGCGGTAACCGGCGTAGAGCCGGCGTAAACGCCACCTCACCTGTTTCCGAGCCCGACTGAACGGCCGAACGTGCCAGATGGCGTTACTGGAGACAAAACGTGAGCACCGGGGCCACGAGCTGCTCTGAAGTGCGAGGACGTGGTGGCGTAATACACACGTAACCGCCGGAGTAGATCGCGACTGGGATCATGTAGACATGCCCCCTCGGCCGAACCGTCGATCGTCCCTTCGGGTTACCACGCAGGAATACGAGGGGAACAGAGCCGAGGCAGCTCGGCGGATTCGCGACACTCTCCGCCAGCAGATCCTCGACGGTGCCTTCGGCGGCTTGGCTGCCCCTCGACCGACGCTGCCCCCTGAACTGCAACTGGCCGCCACCTTCGGGGTCAGCCGTAACGTGGTCCGCCAGGCGTTGGACCTGTTGAGGGCGGAGGGACTGGTCACCCGGATACCGGGAGCGGGGACTTTCGTCACCGGAGCCAAGCTCCGGCAACGGCTGGATCGCCTGGAAGGGCTGGCCGAATCGTTGGCCGGCCACCAGCTCCCGGTGGACAACCGTGTGATGGCCGTCAGGGAGTCGACGGCCTCCCCCGCGGTGGCCCGCCAGCTGCGGGTACCGGAGGGCCACGGGATCGTCTTTGTCGAGCGCCTCCGCTCCGTGGGCGGGGTCCCGCTGTCGGTGGAGACCAGCTACCTGCGCATCGAGGCCGCACCAGTCCTGCTGACGCAGGACCTGGCGCGGGCCGACATCTTCACGCTGCTCGAGAACCATCTGGGGCGCCACCTGGCCCGAGCCGAGGTGACCACTGAGGCAGTGCCAGCTGACGAAACCACCGCCGGCCTCCTGCAAGTCAAGCCTGGATCTCCGCTGCTGCTCCTGCACCGGCTCACGTTCCTGGAGCACGAGACCCCCTTCGACTTCGAGGCAATCCGCTACCGCGGAGACCGTTTGCAGCTGCTCACCAGCCTGCCCCGCCGCAGTCCCACTGACCCGGTCCCCTGACACCAGCCCTGATCACCACAAACCCAGCAACCAGCTAAAGAAGGAGAATTTCATGTCTGAACAACCTGTATTAGGCGCGCCCAATATCGTCTACTTCCACGTCGACAACCTTGGACTGGGTGAGCTCGGCTGCTACGGCGGCGGCATACTCCGAGGCGCTGAGACCACCCGGATGGACACATTCGCCGGAGAAGGTCTCAAGCTGTCGCACTTCGTGGTCGAGCCTCAATGCACCCCCACCCGATCGGCGCTCATGACCGGGCGGTACCCGATCCGATCCGGGAACCACACCATCGCCCTCGGAGGCAACAGCGGCGGCCTGGTGGCGTGGGAGGAGACCATGGGGGACATCCTGTCGAGAGCCGGGTACGCCACTGCCTGCTTCGGCAAGTGGCACATCGGAGCCGAGGACGGACGGTGGCCGACCGACCACGGCTTCGACGAGTGGTACGGCCCGCCGCGCACCTACGACGAGTGCCTGTGGCCGGATGACCCCTGGTACGACCCCGACCGTGACGGCCGGGCCTACATGTACGAGGGCACCAAGTCCGAGGGAGTGAGGGCCCGGACCGATCAGCAGTTGACCCAGCAGCTCAAAGGCGAGGTCGACGCCGAGTACGACCGCCGAGCCAAGTCGTTCATGCGCCGGTCAGTCGAGGCCGGTAAACCGTTCTACCTCTACCACAACCATTCACTGATGCACTTTCCCATGGTGGCCCGACCGGAGTTCCGTGGGCAGAGCTCCAACAGCGAATGGGGAGACTGTCTCCTGCAACTAGACCACGATTTCGGCAGCCTTCTAGACGAAATCGATGCCCTGGGTATCCGGGACAACACCATCGTGATCCTGGCCGGGGACAACGGCCCGGAAGACCACCTGCTGGGCCGGGGGACCGCCGGGTTCTTCGACGGGTCCTACTTCTCGTCGGCCGAGGGCGGGATCCGCACCCCCTGCCTGATCCGCTGGCCGGGGCACGTCCCGGTGCGGGAGAGCAACGAAATGGTCCACGTAACCGACATGTTCACCACGCTGCTGCGCTGGGCCGGTGCCGATATCCCCACCGACCGGCTGATCGACGGCCAGGACCAGCGGGAGTTCTTCGAAGGAGCCGAGAAATCCAACCGGGAGGGGTTGATGGTGTGGCTCAATGACGAGCTCCACGCCGTGAAGTGGTCACAGTTCAAGGTCAGCCTCAAGCGCCAACAGCACTTCCACGACCCAGAGATGCCGCTGGGATTCGCCCGGATCATCAACCTGCTCGAGGACCCCAAAGAGCGTGAGGCGGTGAACCAGACCCATGTGCGGTGGTGGGTCATGCAGCACGCCCACAGGATCATCCGGGCCTTCGAGGACAGCGTCCGTACCGAGGCCCTTATCCCCCCGGGTTCGCCGATCGACCACGTCCCCGCCCGCACTCCGGCATGACCCTGGCCGCATTCGACTCCATGGTGGAGGTGCGCGCCGGCACCTTCGCCATGGGCTC
>JAKAXG010000110.1 GCA_021827225.1 Actinomycetes bacterium
CGAAAGTGCTGGTCAGACACTACAAACGGAGCTTCACCATCTTCGAGGGCACCAGCGAGATCCAGCAGCTGGTCATCGCCCGGGCCATCTCGGGGATGCACATCGCCTGAACCGGCCACAGTCCCCCCCCGAAGTGCCCCGGTCCGGTACCGGGGCACTTCCGCGTCAGGCCCTCCCGGTGATCACGTCGCTGACCATGGTCGGGGGGAACAGCCCGTGTTCCACCACTCCGGCCACGGAGGCCAGCCGGGCGGCGAGGTCGGCCGGGTCGCCGACCGGACCGACCCAGTCGGTGATCACCCCGCCGTCGGGGCTCGGAGGACAGCCGGGCCTGATCTGCACCGGGCCCAGCGCCCGCAGCGTGGCCTCCAGGCCGAACTCCATCAGCTCCAAGGGGATGGGGGCCCGGACGGCGTCGACCAGCTTGTCGCTCGAGACGATCACCACGAAACGGTCGGCGGCGGCGGCCACGATCTTCTCCCGGGTGTGGGCCCCGCCGCCGCCTTTTACCAGCCAGCGGTCCGGTGTCACCTGGTCGGCCCCGTCGATGGCGATGTCGAGCCGCTCGATGGACCGGAACGGCTCCACCCGCAGGCCCAACTCCCGTCCCCGCTCCTCGGTGGCCCGGGAGGTGGCCACGCAGCGGATGGCGAGCTTCCGGCGGGCCAGCGCAGGAAGCAGGTGGGCGACGGTGGTGCCGGTGCCCAGACCGACGGTCATGCCGTCCTCCACCAGTTCGGCGGCCGACACCGCCGCCTGGCGTTTCTCCTCTTCGACCCGGGCGCTCACCCGGGCATACTGCCAGACCGCTAGCTCAGTCGGGTGTGGGGCACCGAGCTGACTTTCCCGGTCGCCCGGATCTCCGCCACGGCCGGCACCGGGTCGGGATCGGAGAACAGCACGCCGTCGCCGTAGTCCGCGTCCCGTCCGGTGGCATCGGTGACCCACCATGACGCCTCGAGGGCTATGCCGTTCGGGTCGGTGAAATAGATGGAGCGGATGAAGGAGTGGTCGATCACATCGGTGACCTCGCATCCGGCTGCCTTGAGCCGGGAGCGCAGGTCGAGGAGTGCCTCCTCGTCGGGCAGGTTGAACGAGATGTGATCGAACTGGATGGCCCGCTCATCGGGGACGCCGGCCGGCTTGGCGAACGGCTTCAGTTCCACATCGCGGTACTCGAAGAACGCGACGGTGCTCTCCTGGCCGATCTCGAAGAAGTAGTGACGGAACGACCGGTTGCCGAGGTGGGCCACCAGCCGGGCTCCGAGAACCCCGTGGTAGAAGCGGACGGTCGCGTCCATGTCGGTGGTGACGAGAGCCAGATGGTTGATGCCCCGCCAGTGTGGAATCCCGTTCTCGGCCATGGCCCCATCCTAGGGACGGCCCGCCGCCTGCAGTTGTTGGAACTTCCCGGGCGGTGGCAGCCTCTGGGGGAAGAGTGGGCTGGGCCGGGAGTCCGGTGGCCCCCGACCGACAGGAGAACCGATGACCATCGCAGTGGGCGACAAGATCCCCGACGTCAAGGTGCAGGTGCCAGGAGCGAACGGTCCGGAGCCGGCTTCGACCGCCGAACTGCTGGGCAAGGGCACCGTCGTGCTCTTCGGCGTTCCGGGAGCGTTCACCCCGACCTGCAGCGACCACCACCTTCCCGGCTTCGTGATCCGGGCGGAGGACCTGCACGCCAGGGGGGTCGACCGCATCTACTGCGTCTCGGTGAACGACGCCTTCGTCATGGGGGCGTGGGGCCGCGACAACCAGGTCGAGGGCAAGGTGGGCATGATCGCCGACGGCTCGGCGCTGTTCACCAAGGAGATGGGCCTGGACGTGGACCTGACCGGCGGGGGCCTGGGAGTGCGGTCCAAGCGCTACGCCATGGTCATCAGGGACGGGATCGTGGACAACCTGGCCGTGGAGGAGACACTGGGCCTCGACGTGAGCAGCGCCGACGCCGTCCTCAAGGCGCTGTAGGGGCGGCCCGCCGCGTCTACTCCCGCGGCGTGAGCAGGTAGGTGGACGACGCCTTGGCGATCAGCCGGCCGTCCCGGTCGGTCACCTCCGCCTCCACGAACGTCACCCTCGAGCCGCCGCCGATCACCCGGGCTGTGCAGGTCAGCAGCTCGCCGATCGGCGCGGCCCGCAGGAAGCTGATCTTCAACTCGGTGTTCGCCGTGTAGGCCTTGCGGCCCTGCAGGTTGGTGATGGTGGCGGTGGCCATGGCGGTGTCGGCGAAGGCGGTGACGAAGCCACCCTGCACCACGCCCACCGGGTTCGCCAGGTGCTCGCCCGGCGTCATCTGCCACACGGTCACCCCGGGCACCGACTTGTCGACGCAGTACATGCCGAGGGTCAGGTCGCAGTTGGGCGGCACCCGGGGCCTGGGCTTGGCCGGCCGCGGGGCCGTCGCCCCGCTCACGCCTCGCCCGCCCGTCGGGCGGCGCTGCCGGGCAGGCCCCGGAGCCCGGCCCACACCAGGTCCGCCAGCCGGACCGCCATCAGGTCCGCCTCCGCCGGGTCCATCCCGCTCGGCACCGGCCCGTCGGTCTCGCCCCGGAGGGCCACCCACCGCCGGCCTGCCACCTCGCCGAGGCCGACGATGGCGTAGCCGAGGAGGTCACGGTGCCCGGCGTCGATGTCGGCGTCGATGAAGTGGGCGATGGTGGCGGCTATTCCCTCTTCCAGCCGCCGGACCGATTCGGCGAATTCCTCGCTGAGGCGGGCGCCGCTGCCGAACACCAGCTGGAACGCCGCCGTGCGGCGGCAGACGAAGTCGAAATAGGCCCGAAAACCGGCCAGCACCCGGTGGTACGGGTTCTCCTCCGCCGCCGCCCTTTTTTCCACATCGCCGAGAAGGTCCCGACCGACCGATTCAAGCAATTCCTGGAACAATTGCTGCTTCGACTGGAAGTGCTGGTACAGGACCGGCTTGGTCACCCCGGCGGCCTCGGCGATCTCCTCCATGGACGTGTCGTGGTAACCACCCGCCGCGAAGCGCTCGAGCGCCACTTCCAGCAGCTGGTTGCGCCGGGCCGCAGCCGGCATGCGCTGCCTCAGTTCTGTGACCTTTTCTCCCATATCTGTCACAGTACGCCCACTTCGGAATGCCCCCCGGTGACCGGTAAGGGACAAGCCGGAGAGCGGCCTCGGCGGGGGGCGAACACGGGACCATCCTGACAGACCGCTTCCTCCCACTGCCCAACCGGGACCATGTCTAAAGACCCGGCGTGATGGGTAGGAGCTGAGTCGGTTCGGAAAGTGCGTATACGCGCGCTTCTTCTGGTCGGTCCAAACCAGCAGGAACAGGGGATCCGCTTGCCGAAGGAATCTGCCGTGAGGTCACCCAACTCGTCGCCAGCCCGGGTCACCAGCCGGCCGCCCGAGCCGTTGCGCCCCATCCCCGCCCGCCGGCCGGGAACCAGCCTTCTGGCCGCCAAGGTGCGCCGCCGGCGTCACCGGCTGGTCCCGCCCGCCGGGCGGTAGGCTCCGGCGCTTCCGCCGTCACCCGGTCCGCGGACCGGAGCGGGCTCCGGCAGCCGCCAACCGGCCCGGCGGATCAGGTCGGCCAGCCGGTCGGGCAACCGGGCGATGTCCAGGTGGTCGCGGACCATCTGGTGGTTGTGGCGGAGCAGTTCCAGGTCGGGCTGCCCCAGCCACCGGCCCAGGTCGCCCGGTTGGTCGGCGTCGAACCACCTGAACCCGAGGCGGCGCAGCTCCGCCCCGACCGGGTAGGGGCCGACCGCCACCGGCCGGTCGAACACCGCCGCCTCCACCGGGGGGTTGCCGAATCCCTCCCAACTCGACGGGAAGACCACGGCGTCGCAGGCGGCGTAGGCGTGCTCGACCCCCCGCCACCCCTCCATGGGCGGCACCGGCCCGTGCCGAACCGGCACCCGGGCGGAGCGCAGCAGCGCCGAGAGCGTCTCCTCGAAACCCTCCTCAGCCGGTCCGAGCAGCCAGTACAGGGCCCCCAGCGCCTCGGCCACGGCCAGGCCCACATGGACGTTCTTGCGGGCGATGGCCCGGGTGGGCTGCAGCAGCACCGGGCGGTCGTCGGTCACGCCGAGAGCAGCCCTCGTGGCGCCCCGGTCGCCGGGGCGGGGATCGGGGTCGAAGGCGTTGCGGATCACCCGGGCGCTGATGCCCCACTCGGCCAGCTCGCGCGCCGAACGCTCGTTGATGGTCACATGCACCCACGCCGGATCGTCCGGGGGAGGGGGAGAGCCGGCGAAGCGCTCCCGCTGCCAGGGCAGGTCATGGTGGCGCATCACCGCCGGGCGGCCCGCCAGCGTCTCGGCGACGGCATCACGGGCGGGCGGGTTGAGCGGGAGCGAGCACAGGTTCTCGACTATCACCAGGTCGGCCGGGGCCAGGGCCCGGGCCAGGGCCCGGCGGTCGAGCTTGCCCGCCGGGCGGCCGGTCAGCCACTCGCCGGCATCGAGACCGGCGACCGTCGTGTCCACCGGGCCGGCCCCGGCGACGGTGGCGGTGCGGTAGCCCACGCGGCGCAGGGCGGCGATCCACTTGGCCGCCTCGACCGACACCCCGTCGGCTCCCCCGAGGCGGAATGACAGGCTGACCGCCAGCGGTGCGCTCATCGGGGGGCCGGAGACCGCCCCGGCCCGCTCCGGGCGGCGTTGGTGCCACCCCGGGGCGCGGTCAACCAGGCGAAGGCGGCCACCGCGGCGCCCAGGCTCACGACCAGGTCGCCGGGAGACGCGGTGAGCCCGAGGGCGGGCACCGATATGACGTCCGCCAGGGCGGTCAGGTGGTCGGCGCTGGTGAGGCCGTGGTGCAGGCCGGAGACGGCAGCGGGGTCCATGGTGGCGACCGGCATCCCGGCATCGGCCAGGATCACCGCCAGGTTGCTCAGCATCCCGGCGGCCACCAGCACCATGCCTGGGTGGTGGCGGAGGCGCACGGCCAGCACGGCCAGCAGCCCGTAGCCGGTGACCGCCAGGGCGGGGGCTGCTCCGCCTACCGGCAGCCGGGAGCACCCGGCGCTGGCCAGCCCGGCGGCGAGCAGGGCCGGTTCCAGACGGCCGGCCCCGGTCGCGGCAGCCGGTCGGGGCCGCCGTCCGGCGAGCAGGCCGGCTGCCGCGCCGAGGACCACGGCGACCACGGCGAGCAGCACGCTGAGAAGCTACCGGTTGCCGGCCCGCGGGCCGCGGCTTCTCCCCGTGGTCGCCGTAGCCGGCGGCCCGCCGCGGGCCGCACCCTCGGTGGCTCCGGGCGCCGGGAATGGCCCCCGGATGGCACAGCAGACCCGGTCGTCGCTACCGTTGAGCCGGTCGTATGGACCAGGTGATTCGTTTTCGCTCCGCTGTGGCGCTGGCCGGCAACTTCCCCGTGCTGGCGGGCGTGGACCTCGACGTGGCTCGCGGTGAGGTGGTGCTGGTGCGCGGCTCGAACGGGGCCGGCAAGACCAGCCTTCTACGGGCCTGCGCCGGGTTGCTGCGGGTGGTGGGAGGCGAGGCGGAGGTGCTCGGAGCCGATCTGGTGCGGGATCAGAGGGC
Organism: Actinomycetes bacterium; assembly: GCA_021827225.1. Next base: position 5,511 of record JAKAXG010000110.1, read on the forward strand.
GGTGCGCCGGAGGGTCGGCCTGCTCGGCCACGCCACCGGGCTCTACGACGAGATGACCGCCCGGGACAACATCCGGTTCGGTCTGCGGGCCTCCGGGGCCCCGGTGGCCGCCGCCGGGCCGGTGATGGAACGCCTGGGGCTGTCAGGCCGCCTGGCGGGAACGAGGGTCGCCTCCCTGTCGGCCGGCCAGCGCCGGCGGGTGGCCCTGGCCATCCTGCTGGCCCGCAACCCGGAACTGTGGCTCCTCGACGAGCCGCACGCCGGCCTCGACGCCGACAACCGGGACCTGCTCGACCAGGAGATCGCGGCCGCGGCCGGGGCCGGGCGCACCGTGCTGATGGCCTCGCACGAGGCGGACCGGGCCGGGCCTCTGGCCACCGTGGTGGTGACGGTGGCCGGCGGCGTGGTCACCGGAGTGAGCGGTGCAGCCCAGCCCGCGGATGTGGCACCGGCCGAGCCGGCGGTCGCGAATCCGTCAGCCGGCGTCTCGCCCGCGGAGGTGGCCGGCCGTGTGGCGTGACGCCTTGGTCGTCGGCGGCAAGGACCTGCGGGTGGAGATGCAGAGTCGGGTGACCACCATGCAGGTCGCCCCCTACGCGGTGCTGGTGCTGCTGCTCTTCGGGTTCGCGTTCGACCAGAACCACACCATCCTGACCAAGACCGCTCCCGGGCTCTTCTGGCTCGCCGTCCTGCTGTGCTCCCTGCTGGCGGTGCAGCGCAGCTACGCCATCGAGGCGGCGGACGGGGCCAAGGACGGGTTGAGGCTGTCCGGATTGGACCCGGCCGGCATTTTCCTGGGTAAGTCAGCTGCCGTGGCCGTGCAGCTGATCGTGCTCGAGTTGCTCCTCGGCCTGGGTGTGGTCGTGCTGTTCGACACGAAGCTGCACGACCCGGCACTGCTGATCCTGAGCGCCCTGTTCGCCACGTTCGGCCTGGCCGCGGCCGGGACCGTCTACGGCATGGTGGCCTCGGGACTCCGGGTCCGGGAGACCCTGCTCCCGCTGCTCATCCTTCCGGTGGTGGCACCGGTACTGCTCGGCGCGACACAGGCCTGGATGGCCGCCCTGGGCACCAGCGCCACCGACGGTTGGAGGTGGATGTCGCTGCTGGCCAGTTTTGCCGCGATCTACGTAGCCGCCGGAATCCTGTCATTCTCGACATTGGTGGAGGACGCCTGATGAAAGCCGCAACCGGAGACAAGCTGACGCGGGGCCTCGGCCTGGCGGCCATCGTGGTCTCGGCGCTCACCGCCTGGCTGGGCCTGTTCGTCTCCCCGCCGGACGTGGTGCAGGGCCAGCTGGTGCGGCTCATCTACGTGCACCCGGGGGCGGCCACGGCTTGTTATGTCGGCTTCGGGCTGAGCGCCCTCGCCAGCCTGGCGTACCTGTGGCCCCGGACCCGCAGCAGGCGCTGGGACCGCTTGGCGGCGGCGTCGGCTGAGGTCGGTGTGGTCTTCTGCGTCCTCACCCTGGTCACCGGCTCGATCTGGGGTCGCGGCTCGTGGGGTGTGTGGTGGACCTGGGACGCCCGCCTCACGCTGACCGCGCTGCTCTGCGCCGTGTTCATCGGCTACCTGGCCCTGCGCCGGACCGGCGGGGATCCCGAGCCCAAGGCCAAGCGCTCGGCGGTGGTCGCCGTGGTGTGCGCACTGCTGGTCCCGGTGGACCACGAGGCGACGGTCTGGTGGCAGACGCTCCACCAGCCCAACACCCTGTTCCGGGCCAACCCGCTCATCCACGGGATGCAGCTGTACACCATGCTGCTGTCCTTCGTGGCCTACGGACTGATCTTCGCCTGGCTGCTCATCCACCGCTACCGGGTGGAGGTCCTCGAGGATCGCTTCGAGGAGGAGGGCTTCGCCGTGGCCATCGCCGAGCGGCGGGCCGAGGGCCGGGTGGCGACCGTCGCGCCGCCGGTAGCCGGGGTGGTGCCGGCCGCCGCCGGTGGCGCCGGGCCCGGGATCGTCACAGCAGTCACACCAGAAGGAGAGCAGATCTCGTGAACGGCTACGTAGCCGGCGGGTGGGGGGCCACCGCAGCCATCCTCGTCCTGTACACCTGGCGTACGCTCAGGCGGGGGCGGGTTCTCGGACGCAGCCTCCCCCCGGGCGAGAAGACGTGGCGCTGACCACCGGAACCCCCGCCAGCCCGAGTCCCCCCGCCGGAGGATCTGCGTGCGGCTCGGCCGTCCCCCCGGCGCCCCGCATAGTCCGGAAGCGCACCTTCCTCGGTTCCCGGCGCCGCCAGGTCGCGGCCGGTCTCGTCATCGCCGGCGCGGTCGCGTTCCTGCTCTTCCAGGGCCTCAACAACGCCACCGAGTACTTCAAGACGGCCAACCAGGCGGTGGCCGACCGGGCCGCGCTCGGGACCCGGCAGTTCCGCATCGAGGGAACCGTGGACAACAACGTCCGGCGGGTCGGCAACGAGACCGCCTTCTCCATCACCGCCAACCATGTGACGGTCCCCGTGGTCGATAACACCGAGCCGCCGGAGCTGTTCAAGCCGGGCATCCCGGTGGTGCTGGAAGGCCACTTCGGCGCCACCGGCCCGGTCTTCCACAGCGACCTGATCATGGTGAAGCACAGCGCCAGCTACGTGGCCGCCCACCCCAACCGGGTGAAGGCTCAGACACCCGCCCCCGGCGCGCCGGCGGTCCCGAAGTGAACGCGGCCGCCGGAGAGGCCGCCGACCTGCTGGTATTCGGCGCCGCCGTCCTGGGCTGCATCTCGCTGGTTGTCGGCTTGCTGAAAGGCCGGGACAACCTGGTGCGTGCCGGCCGGACCTACACATGGGTGATCGTCATCGGGGCCGTGGTGGCCGTTGCCGCCATGCAGCACGCCCTGATCACCCACGACTTCTCCCTCCAGTACGTGGCCAACAACGACAGCGTCTCCACGCCGCTGATGTTCCGGATCACGGCCATGTGGTCGAACCTCTCGGGCTCGATCCTCCTGTGGGGGCTGGTGCTGACCCTCTACCTGGGTGCCATGTCGTGGCGGTTCCGCAGTCGGGCCGCGGACCCGCTGGTCGGCTGGGCCACCGCCATCGTCTACGCCGTGGTGGCCTTCTTCTTCGGGATGATGCTCACCGCGTCCAACCCGTTCACCCTGGTGAAGGGGCCCATCCCGACCGACGGCCCGGGCCCCGACCCGCTCCTGCAGGACCACATCCTGGTGGCGTTCCACCCGCCGATCCTGTACCTGGGGCTGGTCGGCTTCACCGTGCCGTTCGCCTTCGCCTGCGCCGGGCTGATCACCGGGCGGGTGGGGGAGAGCTGGCTGATCGAGACCCGGCGCTGGACCCTCTTCGCCTGGGGGAGCCTCACCGTCGGGGTGATCCTCGGGGCCTGGTGGAGCTACGAGGTCCTCGGTTGGGGCGGCTACTGGGCGTGGGACCCGGTCGAGAACGCCGCCTTCCTGCCCTGGATAACCGGGACCGCCTACCTGCACTCGGTGATGGTCCAGCAGCGCCGCGGGATGCTCCGGGTGTGGAACCTGTCGCTGCTCATATCCACCTTCAGCCTCACCATCCTGGCGACCTTCCTCACCCGCTCGGGAGTGCTCGCGTCCGTCCACTCGTTCAACAACACCGGCATCGGCCCGCCGCTGCTGATCTTCTTCGTGGTCATCGTCGTCTTCTCCGTCGGGCTCCTGGCCTGGCGGGGTGATCTGCTGCGCTCGCCGGGAGCGATCAGCTCCCCGATGTCGCGCGAAGGGGCGTTCCTCGCCAACAACTTCCTGTTCGGGGCGTTCGCGCTGATCGTCCTGCTGGGCACGGTGTTCCCGCTGATCGCCCAGGCGGTCAACGGATCCCAGATCACAGTGGGGGCCCCCTATTTCGACCGCATGACCCTGCCGGTCGTGGTCGCCATCCTGTTCCTGATGGCCGTGGCGCCGGTGCTTCCGTGGCGCCAGACCAACCGGGGCCTCCTGCGGACCAGACTGTTCTGGCCCGCCGCCGTGGCGGTGGCCACGCTGGTCGCCTGCGTGATCGGCGGGATCCGCGGCCTGAACCCGCTCCTGGCCTTCGGCCTCGGGGCCTTCGCCGGTATGTCGGCCCTGCGCCAGCTGTGGGTGGAGGTCCGCCGCAAGGGCCTCAAGGGCTTCACCGGGCCGAGCGGCGGGGGCATGGTGGTGCATCTCGGGGTGGTGCTGATCGCGGTGGGTTTCGCGGCGAGCCACTCGTTCGCCTCGTCGGCCCAGATCCCGATGAAGCAGGGCCAGACGGT
>JAKAXG010000111.1 GCA_021827225.1 Actinomycetes bacterium
CCTGGTGCTCTATCAGCAGATCAACGCCACCAACGTCTACGCGACGGTGGACGACTGGCTGAACCGTCACCTGCACTACCCCCACTACCCGAACCCGATCGCCTATCTGGGCCTCATAGCCGCGGGGGCGGCGGTGACCGCCGGGCTGGCCTGGCTGGTCTCCTCCGGGCTGGCCAGCCGGTCCGTCGAGTTCGTGCGCTCGGGAAGCTTCCTGGACCGCACGTCCCGCTTCCGGGCCTACTTCACCCCTATGGCCTACGGCCTGATACCGGTGGTGGGAGCGGACTACTTCGCCCGCCAGCTGCCCAAGTTCTTCCAGTACTCCCCCCGGGTCATCACCTCCGTCCAGCACCTGGGCGGCTTCTCCTCCACGCGCAGCCCCATCTACAACTTCTCGCTCATGAGCAACGGCTGGATCGTCGCCACCCAGGTGGCGATCATCGTCGTGGGCACGCTCGCCGCCACCTGGAGCACCTGGAAGATCGCCGGGCGGGAGCTGGTGCCGGTCAGTCGCAGCACCGTGGGGGTCAGGCTGGCCACCATGAGCGTCGTGCTGGCGTCGGGTGCGGCGGCCGCCCTGCTCTACGTGATCATGCACGCCGCCGACTAGGGGGTATGGAACGATGACCTTGACCGAATCCCGCCCGGCCGTCACCGGTCAGGACCGCTGCCGCATCACGGTCCTCACCGACCGTTGTGCGGGCTGCCAGGAGTGCGTGGTCCGCTGCCCCACCGCTGCGCTGGGGATCGATCCCGACCGGTGGGTGGTCGTGACCGACGACGCCGCCTGCGTCGGCTGCCGCCAGTGCGAGCGGACCTGCCCCTTCTCCGCCATCGTCGTGGCCGGACCCACTCTCAACCCGCCCCGGACGCCAACCGGCTCCCAACATCGCGTCGACGTCCTCGGCGATACCAGCGAGATCCGCCGGGGGCTGGCGACGTGGGAGGATGCCCTGTCCGAGGCGTCGCGCTGCCTGCGCTGCCCCGACCCCACCTGCGTCCGGGGATGCCCGGCCCACAACGACATCCCCGGCTTCATAGCCGCCGTCTCCGCCGGCGATCTCGGGGAGGCGCATGACGTGCTGCGGCGAACCACGGTCATGCCCGACGTCTGCTCCCGGGTGTGCGACCAGGCCGTCCAGTGCGAAGGTGCCTGCACCTGGTCCCTGGCCGGCGGCACCCCGGTCGCCATCGGCGCGCTCGAGCGGTTCGTCGCCGACAACCTGGCGGTGCCCCCGGTCGAAGCGCGCTCGTCGGCGGCCGAGGGCGTCTCTGTCGGCGTCGTCGGATCGGGTCCGGCGGCCATCGGAGCCACCCACGAGCTGCTGGCCGCCGGCGCGTCGGTGACGGTCTACGAGGCCGATGACCGGCCCGGAGGCATGCTGAACTGGGGCATCCCGGACTTCACGCTGCCGCGGCCGGTGCGGGAACGGCCCTGGGTGCACCTGATGGAAGCGGGCGCCGAGGTCCGCTGCGGGACGGCGGTGAGCCCCGATGACCTCGACCGGCTTCTCCTCCGCCACGACGCCGTCATCCTGGCCCACGGCGCCGGTGTGGCTCTCAGCCTGCCGGTCGAGGGATCCGACCTTCCCGGCGTGGAGGACGCCACCACCTTCCTCCACCGGGCCAAGGCGGCCCTCGACGATCACCTCCCTCTGTCGGACCTCGCCCCCCGGGGCGGGCGGCGGTCGACCGTCCTGGTCCTCGGGGCCGGCAACACCGCCATGGACGTGGCCCGCAGCGCCGTCCGCCTCGGGGCCCGGTCGATCTGTGTGGACTGGATGGACCGCCGCTTCGCGCCGGTACGCCCCGACGAGCTGCTCGAGGCGGAGGCCGAAGGGGTCGAGGTCCGCTTCTCGGCCACGCTGCGGAGCCTCGAGCCGGCCCCCGACGGCCGGGTCGGCCGGGCCCGTATCGCCAGGACCGAGCAGAAGAACGCCGCCGCCCGGCCGCAGCTGGTCCGCGGCAGCGATCAGGTGGAGGATGTCGACGTGGTGGTCACCGCCATGGGCTACCGGGTGGACCCGTCGTACTCGGCGCTACTTCCCGGAACCCCGATGCGCCGCCAGGTGCGCGGGGTACCGGACCGGGAGTGGCAGGCCAGCGGGATCCTGGCCAACCGCAGCCCGGACTTCGCCCGCCGCCGACCGGTCGGGGAACTGGCGCTGGGCCGTGAGGCGGGACTGGCGGCTTCGGCCCTGCCGTACCGGGAACGGACCTGGGTCGCCGGTGACGCCCTCGTCGGGCCCTCCACCGTCGTCGAGGCGATGTCGCAGGGTCGGCGCGCCGCCCAGGCCGTGATGGAGGCACAGCCGCGACGTCCGGGTCGGGCCGGCTCAACCGGCGGCTGATCGACGAGAGGCGGCCCCTTTGTCCAGCGATGGGATAAACCTGTATCTGTGGACCTGACCTTGTCCAGGCGTGGCGACTACGTGATGCGATCGGCCATATCGCTGGCCCGGGCCTTCGATGATCCCAAACCCAGGAAGATCCGCGAGGTGGTGGCCGACACCGAAGTGCCTCAGAGCTTCGCCTCCCAGATCCTGGCGGACCTGGTCCGGGCCGGCCTGGCCAGCTCGAAGGCCGGCCGGGAGGGCGGCTACCGCCTGACCCGGCCGCCGGCGGAGATCAGCGTCCTGGAGGTCATCGAAGCGAGCGAGGGCCCGCTGCGCTCGAACCGCTGCGCCCTGGGCGAGGGGCCCTGCCGCTGGGACTCGGTCTGCCCGCTGCACGAGACGTGGACCGAGGCCACCTCCGTGCTGCGCGACCTGCTGGAGCGCACCGATCTGGCCACGCTGGCGGCCCGCGACCGCGACATCGAGGAGGGTGCGTACCCGACGCCGGGTGACGCCCACCGGGCCCGTCCCACCGCCGTCACCGTCGAGGACGGCGTGCAGATCGAGCTGCCCCTGCCGGCGGTGGAAGCCGGTCTCATAGGGGCGGAGCGCCACCTCGGGCGGATCGTGCGCGACGCCGCCCGGACCGCCCTGGCGGACGGCGCCGGCGGGGCGCGACCGCCTCGGGTCTCGGAGGTGTCGCTCTCCCCCGCCGGTACCGCCCGCTCCCGTCCGGGAGGGGCCGGCTACCTGCTGGGTTGGCGGGTCGACGCCCCTCCGGCGGCGGGCCGCCTCGAAGCCGACCTGTCCGTCGCCTCCATCGATCCGGAGCGCAGCGAGATCCGCGTCGAGGGCACGTGGTACCACGATTCCCTCTCCGGCCCGGCGCCGGTGGCGGTCGAGCTCCAAGCGACGTCCGGGAAGATGATGCGGATGTTCCTGCGGGGCCTGGCCGGCCTGCTGGAGCGCCCCGCGGTCGGTCCGGTCCGGCGCTGATCCGCCGGGGCACTCAACCCCCCAGCAGTCGCCGCAACCGGCTCTCCAGCGCTTCGTCCTCCCCCCCGGCGGTGGCGATCTCGACCACCTTCCTGCGGCTGGTGGGTCCGCGGACCAACGTGACACTTCCGGCGGGCACGCCGAGGGACCTGGCCACCGCGCGCAGGGCGGCCCGGGTCGCTCTGCCTCCCTCGGCAGGCTCGGCGACCCGTACCACCAGGGCGCCGTCGTGGGTTCCGCCCACCACACCTCGCTGGGCGTTCGGGCGAACCACGATGTCCACTCGCACGGACCCAGTCTGCACCTCGACGGCCCGGTGACCACCACCGGGGTCGCTAACGTGCGGGACGCCTTGGAACCCACCCCCCTCTTCGACTCGGCCGACGGCCCCGTGGCCGGCCCGCGTACCCTCAGCCTCGCCACCTTCAACCTCCATGCCGGTGTCGACGGCTGGGGCCGGCCGTTCGATGTGGTGGGCGCCTGCCGGGCCATGGACGCCGACGTGCTCGTGCTCCAGGAGGTCTGGACGCCCCGGGGCGGGACCGGCATCGCCGAGTCGGTCGGCCGGGCCCTCGGCTACACGAGCTTCCAGCAGACACTCGCCGGGGGCCGCCTGGCCCGCCCCCACCCCCGCGCCGACGGCCGGTGGAAGCGGCCCCTCGACTGGCGGGGGGCGGCCCACGCCATCTACCTCGACAGCGAGCGGCCCCTCCCCGCCCGGGTGACCCGATCGCGCCGGTATCTCGAGGCCGCGCCGGGCGAGTGGGGCGTCGCCGTCCTCACCCGGCTCCCGGTCCGCAACCAGCGCCGCGTCGACCTGGGGCGGCTCGATCAGGACCCGGCGCGGCGGTGCGCTCTCATCGTCGAGATCGACCTGGCCGGCACCCCGGTCACGGTGATCGGAACGCACATGTCCCACATCACCTACGGCGCGCCGGTGCAGTTCCTCCGCCTCAGCCGCGCGATCCGGCAGCTGGTGCCCTCCGGGCCGGGGGTCCTCGCCGGGGACATGAACATGTGGGGGCCGCCGGTGACGACCTTCTTCCCGGGTTGGCGCCGGGCGCTGCGGGGAAAGACGTGGCCGGCGTGGCGACCCCACAGCCAGGTCGACCACATCCTCGTCCGGGGCCCCCTTGCCGTGGAGGATGGGTCGGTGTTCGCTCGCATGGGCAGCGACCACCTCCCCCTGCGGGTGCGGCTGAACCTGGCCTAGCCGGCCCTTCACTCCCCGAGCGGCTGGTGGGCGGCAGGGTTCGTGCTGCCGGCCGGGGAAGAGGGCGCGCTGGGCTGTGTCGGTTCATGCCGGCGGGCGAGCGCCAGTCCGGCTATCACGGCGAGCCCGGCCGTCGCCGGCAGGAAGGTGCCGACCGCCCGGTAGATCACAGCCCCGGCCAGCGCCGCGTCCAGGGGTGCGCCGAAGTGATGAAGTACCAGCGGGATCACGGCTTCTGCCACCCCCAGTCCCCCCGGGATCAGGGGTATGGCCGTCGCCAGCACGCCGGCGGTCGCAGCCATGACGGCCACGTCGCCGTCCACATGCACCCCGGCGGCGGTCAGCGACGCCCACAGGCAGCCCATGTCGGCGAGGAGCGCCGAGGCGGCCAGGGCGACGAGCAGCACCCGGTTCGAGCGAGAACCGACGATCGACATCGCCTGTCGGTGCCAGGCCGCCCCGGCGGCCCTCCGCTCGGGCCTGGGCGCCCGGGGCTGCCAGAAGCGCAGCCATCCGAGCACCACCCCGGCGAACTCACCGGTCGAACGGCGACGGGCGAAGTGGGCGCTGACCGCGAGAACGACGAACCCGGCCAGGGCGGCGCCCAGCAGGGGAACGACGTCGGCCGCCGGAAGATCACCCGTGCCCACCGCCACCACCACGTTGGCCGCCGCCACGAGCAGGAAGACCCGCACCGAGAACCACTGGGTGAACCCCAGGGTCAGGGCCGCCTGGCGCTGATCGAAGCCCCGCTGACGAAGCTGCCGGCCGGCGATGGCCAGGCCTTCGGCCGGTGAGGCGGGGGTCAGCAGGCCGAACCCGGAGACCACCAGCGCCAGCCCTATCCCCAGTCTTCGTGAAACTGGTGCGCTGGCGATGGCCAGGCGCCGGAGATGAAACCCGATCAGCACATAGGAGACGGCCTCGACCAGCACCGCCACCGCCACCCACGATGCCTCGGTCCGCGCCAGGGCGCTCCGCGCGTCCGCCAACCCCCCAGCGGCGCTCACGACCACGGAGATCACCGCGGCGGCGATCACCAGGCCGAGAAGCCAGCGCCAGACCGCCGAGCGGGAAGAGACCCGGGACCGCCTGGCGTTCCGCCCGAAGGCGCCGGCCACAGAACGCAGCGAGCCCAGCGCCATCCCGGCAGCCTCCTCCGAGCATTACCGACCCCTGAGCCTTCTGCTCCCCTGCCCGGCCATCTAAGAGCCGAAGGTCACTTCCCGCCCCGGTGAGGTCGTCGTCAGGGGGTGAGTCGTACCGGCCGTTGGACCCTACCGCCACGTCCCGGCTGGGCGCACCATCACAGGACGGCGCGCCGGTGGGGCATGTCCGGTCCCGGGGGCGCGGCGGCAGAGGAGGGACCATGACTGCGCTGCGGGCCCGTTCAGCGATCCGGGTCGGCGCCGCCCTGGCGGTGGTGCTGCTGACGTTGATGTCGTTACCGGCCGGCCTGGCCGAGGCGGCGGTCCGGACCGTCACCACCCACGTCCCGGTGATATTCGTGCACGGCAACTCTGGATCCGCCCAGCAGTTCGAGACCGACGCCATGCGCTTCTCGTCTAACGGCTATTCGGACAACGAACTGTACGCCTACGAATACGACACCAGCGGCCCGAGCAACACCGCCGCCGTGGCCGGTCTTGACGGCTTCATAGCGTCAGTCGAGAACCGCACCGGGCGCAACAAGGTGGACGTCATAGCCCACTCCCGCGGGACCAGCGTGATGTTCACCTACCTCAACTCCAGCCCGCTGCGGGCCGCCCAGGTCGACAGGTACGTCAACTTCGATGGCGCAACCGGGTCGGCTCCCCCTGGCGGCGTTCCGACGCTCGCCATCTGGGCCGAGGGCAGCCCTGCCCGAACCATCGTCGGGGCCACCAACGTCTCCTTCCCGAGCATGTCCCACAACGAGGTGACCACCTCCGCTGCGGCGTTCGCCGAGGTGTACCGCTTCCTGAACGGCAGCAACCCGGCCACCACCGAGGTGGTACCTCAGCCGCCTGGCCGCGTCACCGTGTCGGGACGGGCGGACTACTTCCCCTCCAACGCCGGGGCCGCCGGGTCCACGCTGAGGGTGTACCGGGTGTTCGCCGCAACCGGTCAGCGCAAGAGCGCCGTCCCCGATTACCAGGTGCCCATCGGACCCGACGGGTCGTTCGGGCCACTACACATCAACGGGCAAGCCCACTACGAGTTCGCCGTCACCCTGCCCACCGGCATAACCCAGCACGTCTACTTCCAACCCTTCGAGCGGTCGGACCACTTCGTGCGCCTGCTCGTCTCGCCGCCCGGCGGCATCGACAGCTTCATCACCCGCGATCCAGGCCGCATGGCCATCACCGTGCTGCGCATGAGGGAATGGCGGGCTGACCAACCCACCGCCGCGGAGAACGACCAGCTCCTGGTCAACGGTGCCGATGTCCTCACGCCGGTCAACGACCCCCGCAGCCGCGATGTCATCTCGCTGTTCCTCTTCGACGTCGGCAATGACGGCATCACCAACCTGAACAACCTCGTGTTCCCGTTCAACGTCACGAAGTTCCTGACCAACGTCGACATCTACATCCCCGCCAGCGCCGACCACAGCGGGACCGTGTCGCTGACCAACGTGGGCCGCCAGACCGGGGCGGTCACCGTTCCCCAGAAGGCCACGATCAACGTGCCCGACTGGCCTTCCTCCACCGACGGCGTGACCGTGCAGTTCAAGGAGTACGTCCCGCTCTCGTTCAGCTCCGGCCACAGCTCCTAGATCGGTCGGCTCTCTGACTCAGCGGGACGTGGTGGGCGGGGAAGAGGGATGGCGAAGGGTGCTGTCGTCTTGCTGTCCAACCAGTCCCCGGCGCGGACGACCCTCCTGGTGCAGCTACCTGAGTGGTGCACCAGGAGAGTCGCCGGCCCACACGTTCAGCGCCCGGCCGAAGCTTCCGTAGCGAGCGGGCCCGTCCGCTTCACGGCATCCATTCCGCCTCCCATCACGAGCAGCCGCTGGTGGTCCCGCACGACGGGCAGGCATGGCAGCTGCCGGCCCGCTGCATCTGCACCCCGCACTGGAAGCAGTACGGCGCGTCCGACTCGGCCATCGACGGTGTGCGCAGGTCCACCGGCGCCGGCTCGGTCTCCTCCTCGGCCACGGCCGGGCCGGCGTCGAGGCGGCTGTTGCGGGTGGTGGCCTCCTCCAGGCCCGGCAGCGTCATCTGCGTCCGCTCCTGGGAGGTGAGCACCCCGAGGTCCACCCGCTCCTCGTAGGGCAGGTAGTCCACGGCCAGCCGGCGGAAGATGTAGTCGACCAGGGACTGGGCGATGCGCAGGTCCGGGTCGTCGGTCATGCCGGCCGGCTCGAAGCGCATGTTCGTGTACTTGCGGACGTAGGTCGCCAGCGGCACGCCGTGCTGCAGGCCCAGGCTGATGGCGATGGAGAAGGCGTCCATGATCCCCGACAGGGTCGACCCCTGCTTGGAGACCTTCATGAACACCTCACCGGGCCGACCGTCGTCGTACTCGCCTACGGTCACGTAGCCCTCGCAGTCGGCCACCCGGAAGGCGAAGGTGTAGGACTTGCGCTTGCGGGGCAGGCGCTCCCGGATGGGCTGCTTCACCACCACCGTCTGGCGCTCGAGGGCCTTCTCCAGCTCGGCCACCTTGAGGGCCAGCTCGGCGTCGTGGGCTTCGGCGGCGGAGGCGTTCGGGTCGGCCGCGGTCCTCTTGGCCGTGGCCAGCGGCTGGGCCACCTTGCAGTTGTCCCGGTAGATGGCCACCGCCTTGAGACCGAGCTGCCAGGCCTCGATGTGGAGCTGCTCCACGTCTTCGACGGTGACCTCCTCGGGCACGTTGACCGTCTTGGAGATGGCCCCGCTGATGAACGGCTGCACCGCGCCCATCATCCGGATGTGGCCCCGGTAGTGGATGGTGTTGTCGCCCATGGAGCAGGCGAAGACGGGCAGGTGCTCGGCCGCCAGGTGCGGGGCGCCGACGATTGACTTGTGCTCGTCGATGTAGGCGACGATGTCGGCGACCTGCCCCTGGGTGTAGCCGAGACGGGCGAGGGCCCGCGGCACCGTCTGGTTGACGATGGACATGGTGCCGCCGCCGACCAGCTTCTTCATCTTGACCAGCCCCAGGTCCGGCTCGATGCCGGTGGTGTCGCAGTCCATGAGCAGGCCGATGGTGCCGGTGGGGGCCAGCACGCTGGCCTGGGAGTTGCGCACGCCGTGCTGCTCGGCGATCTCGACGGCCGTGTCCCACGCCTCCTGGGCTGCGGAGAGCAGCTCCGGAGGCACCAGCTCCTCGTCGATCCTGGCCGCCGCGTCCCGGTGCATGCGCAGCACGCCCAGCATGGCGTCACGGTTCTGGGAATAGCCGGCGAAGGGGCCCATCCTCGAGGCGGTGCGGGCGGAGGTGGCGTAGGAGTGGCCGGTCAGCAGGGCCGTGATGGCCCCCGCCCAGGCCCGGCCGGCGTCGGAGTCGTAGGGAAGGCCCTCGGCCATGAGGAGGGCGCCCAGGTTGGCGTAGCCGATGCCGAGCTGGCGGAAGCGCCGGGAGTTCTCGGCGATCTTCTCGGTCGGGTAGTCGGCGTTGCCCACGATGATCTCCTGGGCGGTGAAGATCACCTCGGTCGCCGCCTTGAAGCCGGCCACGTCGAAGACCCCGTCGGGAGCGAGGAAGGTCAGCAGGTTGAGGCTGGCCAGGTTGCACGCCGAGTTGTCGATGTGCATGTACTCGCTGCAGGGATTGCTGGCGTTGATCCGCCCGGCGTTGGGGGCGGTGTGCCAGCGGTTGATGGTCGTGTCGAACTGCATGCCGGGGTCGGCGCACTCCCACGCCGCCTTGGCGATCTGGTGGAACAGGTCGCGGGCCCGGACAGTGGTGACCACCTCGCCGGTGGTGATGGCCGTGAGCGCCCACTCGCCGTCGTCGAGCACCGCCTGCATGAAGTCATCGGTGACCCGGACGGAGTTGTTGGCGTTCTGGTACTGGATGGAGTAGCTGTCCTTGCCGTCGAGGTCCATGTCGAACCCGGCGTCGCGCAGGGCCCGGGCCTTGCGCTCCTCGATGGCCTTGCACCAGATGAAGTCCTCGATGTCGGGGTGGTCGACGTCGAGGATCACCATCTTGGCCGCCCGGCGGGTCTTGCCACCGCTTTTGATGGTGCCGGCCGAGGCGTCGGCGCCCCG
>JAKAXG010000112.1:0-7318 GCA_021827225.1 Actinomycetes bacterium
AGGCCGGGCGGTCCCGCTTCGAGGCCGACCTGGCCGAGTTGCCGCCCGCGGCCCGGGATCTCGACCGCCCGGTCGCCGTGGCCGCCGGGCTGACGCCCGACCTGCAGCGACTGAGCCGGGAGGTGACCGAGGCGCTGTCGGCCGGCCGGCGGCCGCCGATCCGGTAGCCACCCGGTGCCGCAGAGCGCCTGGCCGGTTTTCCGCAATCCGGCGGCGGGCGCTTAGGGTGGCGGCCATGGTTGACAGGGCCGGCGGCTCTCTTGTGGTGGTGGCCAACCGACTACCGGTCGAGCGGGCCGACGACGGTGGGGGAGCGGACGAGTGGAAGCCCAGCCCCGGCGGGCTGGTCTCCGCCCTCACCCCGGTCCTGCAACGCAACGGCGGGACGTGGATCGGCTGGTCCGGATCTCCCGACGAGCGCCTCGAGCCGTTCTCCGTGGAGGGCTTCTCGGTGGTGCCGGTACCGCTCGACGCCGGCGACATCGCCGGCTACTACGAGGGCTTCGCCAACGCCACCCTGTGGCCGCTCTACCACGACGTCACCGGCCGACCGGTGTTCGAGCGGTCGTGGTGGGAGGACTACGTGCGCATCAACCGCCGCTTCGCCGAGTTCACCGCCGAGCACTCGCCTCCTCACAGCACCGTGTGGATCCACGACTACCAGCTGCAACTGGTCCCCGGCTTCTTGCGGGAGCGGCGCCCGGACCTGCGCATCGGCTGGTTCAATCACATCCCGTTCCCCGGCTACGAGATCTACTCCCGCCTGCCGTGGCGGCGGCGGGTGGTGGAGGGCCTGCTGGGCGCCGACCTGCTGGGATTCCAGCGCCGCGACGACGCCGCCAACTTCTTGAGAGCGGCCCGCCGCTGCGCCGGGGTGTCCACCCGGGGTTCGGTGGTGGAGGCCTGGGGACGCCAGCTGCGGGCCGGGGCGTTTCCCATCTCGGTCGACAGCCGGGCCTTCGACGAACTGGCCAAGAAGCCGGAGATCCAGGCCCGGGCCCGCCAGATCAGGTCCGATCTGGGTGACCCCGACATCGTGCTGCTCGGCGTCGACCGCCTGGACTACACCAAGGGCATCCTGCACCGGCTGCGGGCGTACGGAGAGCTACTGGACGAGGGCGAGTTGGAACCGCCCTGCTCGGTGCTGGTCCAGGTTGCCAGTCCCAGTCGCGAGCGCATCGAGGAGTACCAGGTGATCCGGGAGGAAGTGGAGGGGGTGGTGGGCCGGATCAACGGTGACCACGGCCGCGTCGGGCACCCGGCGGTCCACTACCTGCACCAGTCGTTCCCCCGGGAGGAGATGGCGGCCCTGTACCTGGCCGCCGACGTGATGCTGGTCACCCCGCTCCGCGACGGCATGAACCTCGTAGCCAAGGAGTACGTGGCCTGCCGGCACGACGAACGGGGCGCCCTGGTGCTGTCGGAGTTCACCGGTGCCGCCGACGACATGCGCCAGGCCTACCTGATCAATCCGTGGGACATCGACGGGACCAAGGACGCCATACGCCGGGCGGTGGAGGAATCACACTCGGCCGGCGCGGCCCGCCGTATGCGGGCCATGCGGAGGCGGATCTTCGAGGAGGACGTCCACCACTGGGCGGCCGCCTACCTCGGGGCACTGGAGATGGCGTCGGAGCGCCACGACTGACGCTCCGCCGCCGGAAACCTATCCCGCGGCGGTGGTCCGCCGACGCCGGGTCGCCGCCTTGGCGGCCTTGGCCGGGGTGCTGGCCGCCGTCGCGGCGGTCGACGTCGCAGCCTTGCGGGCGGACGCTTTGCGGGCCGGGGCCTTGCGGGCCGGGGTCCCGTTACCGGCGGCAGCCGTCTTGCGGGCCGGTGTCTTGCGGGCCGGGGCGGTGGAACCGGCGGTGTCAGAAGTGGTGGCCTTCGCAGCGCGGGCTTTGGACGCCCGGGACTTGGTGGCCGGGGCCGCCTTCTCCGCGGGGGCCTCGACCTGGGCCACCGACTTGGGTCCCCGGGTCCGGCTGCGAGTGGTGGCGGCTGCGGCCGCCGCCGGTGCCGCGGCGACCGGCGCCGCCGCCACCTTCTTCGCCGCCGCGGCGGTGCGGTCCTCGACGACTACGTCGTCGCTCAGAAGACCCCTCAAAGAGCGCAGAGTGGCGCCTTTGGCGCGGGGCTCGGTGAAGACCTTCGAGGTGAGCAGTTCCGTCCCGCTCGTCCCGACCAATGCGATCTGGGACCCACCATCGGTGGAAGTAACTATCAGCTTGGCTGCCATGTGCGCTCCTGTTGTACGGGGAAGTTCACATCCACTTTAGGAAGTAATTGCACGGGAGCGCGGCACATACGCCCATGAGCATTGATTTCAGGCGTCAGGATCGGCCAATCGGGCGGCGAGGAGCGCCACGTCGTCGTCATGGCTGCCGGCGAGCATGCACTTCAGAGCCAGGTCGCAGATCTGCTCGACGTCGAGCAGATGGGCAGTGCCATCAAGGGTTTTTGCCAACTCGGCCATTCCCACGCCGACCGGTCTGGTGCGCGATTCGACCAAACCGTCGGTGAAGATCAGCAGTGTCGAGCCCGGTTCGAGTTTGGTGACCGTCGGCAGATAGATGGGCACGTCCCGCACGCCCATCGGGGCGTGCGGATCGGCCTGCAGGTAGCGCGTCGATCCGTCCGGGCCGAGGACCAGCGGGGGCGGATGGCCGGCCAGCACCAGTTCGACGGCGCCGGTCCCGGGCTCCACCATCAGACAGGCGGCCGTGGCGATGGAGCTCTCGCTGACGTCCTGCAGGAGGATGTCGAGGCTGCGCATCAGCACTGTGGCCGGCAGTTGCTGGAGCGCGTAGGCCCTCATGGCGGTTCGCAGCTGGCCCATCACCGCGGCCGCCCGCGGCCCGCGGCCGACGACGTCGCCCACGGCCATCATGACCCGGCCGTCCTCCATCAAAACGGTGTCGTACCAGTCCCCCCCGACCTGGGTCCCGCCCCCGCCGGCCACGTAGCGGGCGGCGAGCGACAGGCGCTGTATGCGCGGCAGCGCCGCCGGCAGCATCGAACGCTGCAGCGTCTCGGCGATCAGGTGCTCCTGGGCGTAGCGCTCGGCGTTGCCGATGGCCACCGCCGCCATCTGCGCCAGTTGCAGCAGCACCACCTCGTCGTCGCTGGTGAAGTCGCCGTCTATCTTGTCGGCCACCTGGATCAGACCGAGGGTCTCGTCGTCGCGGCTTATGAGCGGGACGGCCAGCCACCCCTCCAGGAACGGATGGCCCGGCGCCACCCCGGTCAGTCCCCGGCTCAGCAGGCTGCGTTCGATCTCCCGTTTGGTCATCCTGACCACGGACGCCTCGTCGAGCACGAAGGCGTAGACGGGTGAGAGGTCGGTGTGGCGGCCCTCGGCCGCCCAGGCCGCGTACTTCTCCGAGTAGGACCGGGACCGCTCCGGCGATCCGAGATCGGGCCGGCTGGTGATCACCGTCTCCGCCTCGTGGGCCCCGATGATCTCCCTGGCGCTGTCATTGATGACCCTGAGCATCTCGTCCAGCGAGAGGGTGGAGTTGATGGCCAGGGCGGCGTCGGCCAGCTTCCTCAGGTGGCGGGCTTCGGCCGCGTAGTGCTCCTCCAGACGGCGGGAGAGGAGGTCGCTCTGCCGGCGCAGCAGGGCGTTCTTCTGGGCCAGGTCCACGAACACCTGCACCTTCGCCCGCAGCAGCGCCGGGTCCACCGGTTTGGTGACGTAGTCCACCGCTCCGGTCGTGAAGCCCTCGAGGGCGTGCCCGGCTTGTGTCGACACCGCCGACAGGAAGATGATCGGGATGTCGGAGGTGCGTTCCCGCTCTTTGATGCGGCGGGCCGTCTCGAGACCGTCCATGCCGGGCATCTGGACGTCGAGCAGGATGACCGAGACCTCGTCGCGCAGCAGGCGCTTGAGGGCCTTGTCCCCACTCGTCACCGAGATCAGGTGGTAGCCCAGGGGCTCGAGCGCCGCCTCCAGGGCCCGCAGGTTGGCCGGCCGGTCGTCGACCAGCAGCAGCGTCGCCTCCGGAGCGGCATCGGAGAGGTTCATCGGTCCCTGTCCATCTGGTTTAGCCGCCGGGCCAGGCCCTTCAGGTCCAGCACCTCGTCGACGGCCCCGGTGGCGATGGCCGCCGTGGGCATGTCCGGCTTCTCCGCCTCTTCGGGATCCTGCACCAGCACCCGGCCTCCTGCCGCCTTCACGCTCACTACTCCCCGGCTGCCATCGGAGTTGGCCCCCGTGAGCACGACGGCCACCAGTTCCGGACCATAGGAATCGGCCGCCGTCTCGAACAGCACGTCGACCGATGGTCGGCTGTAGCTTACGGGTGCCTCCAGTGACAGCGACAACGTCCCTTCGTCGACCAGCAGATGGTAGTCCGGCGGCCCCAGATAGATCGTACCGGGTTCTATCGGCTCCTTGTCCTCGGTGTCGACCACGGGGAGGGCGCAGCGTTCGGTCAGGTAGTGGCGCATGGCGCCGTCGGGAGTCGATCGTCCCCGGTGCTGCACCACCACCACCGCCGGCCTGAACGACGGGGAAAGCCCCGAAAGCAGCACGCCGAGGGCCTCCAGGCCGCCCCAGGAAGTGCCGATGGCCACCAGGCGGGGCCTGGTCACCGGATCCTCCGGTAGATCTTCTCCCGCTCGTCGAGCTCCTCGAAGTCCGAGGCGTAGGTGGTGAAGCGCAGCGACTCCTTCTGCCCGAGGGCGAGAACCCCGAAGCGGATCAGGCTGCGGTGCATCAGACCGACCACCTTGTCCTGCAGCGACCGGTCGAAATAGATCATCACGTTCCGGCACACGATCAGATGGAACTCGTTGAAGTCGGCATCGGACACCAGGTTGTGCTGGGCGAACACGATGTTGTCGGCCAGGGCGGGGGAGAACTGCACCACCTCCCCGAAGGTCTTGTAGTAGTCGGAGAAGGCGGCCCGGCCGCCGCCGGCGATGTAGTTCTCGGTGTAGCTGCGCATCCGCTCCAGCGGGAACACCAGCCGGCGGGCCCGTTCGATCACGTCGGCGTTGATGTCAGTGGCGTAGATGCGCACCCGGTCGCCCACCCCCTCCTCCTGCAGCAGGATGGCGAGGGACAGCGTTTCCTCACCGCTGGCGCAGCCGGCGTTCCACACCCGCACGAAGGGGTAGGTGCGCAGGATGGGAATGACCTTCTCCCGCAGCGCCACGAAGAAGGTCGGGTCGCGGAACATGCTGGTCACGCTGACCGACAGGTCCAGCAGCAACCGGTCCATGCACGACGGGTCGTGCAGGATGCGCTCCTGCAGGCCGGAGATGCTCTGCACGCCTTCCTCGGCGATCCGCCGCCACACCCGGCGCCGGATGGAGCTGCGGGAGTACTCCCGGAAGTCGTAGCCGTAACGCTGGTAGATGCCCTCGAGCAGGAGGCGCAGCTCCAGATCCTCGATGGCGTCGCGAGGCACCGCCTAACCGTAGAGCCAGACCCGCATCAGCGAGACCAACTGTTCTATGTCGACCGGTTTGGTGATGTAGTCCGACGCCCCGGCTTCGATGCTCCTCTCCCGGTCCCCCTTCATGGCCTTGGCAGTGAGGGCGATGATGGGAAGCTTGCGGAAGGCGGGGACCCGGCGGATCTCGGCCATGGTCTCGTAGCCGTCCATCTCCGGCATCATGATGTCCATCAGGACGATGTTGGTGTCGGGGTTGGCGTTGAGGGTGGCCAGCCCCTCCCGGCCGTTCTCGGCGAAGATGACCTGCATCCCGTGGCGCTCGAGGACGCTGGTCAGGGCGAACACGTTGCGCACGTCGTCGTCGACGATCAGCACCCGCTTGCCCTCCAGGACCTCGGTGCTGGTGTGGAGCTGCTCGAGCAGCAGCCTCTGGTCCTGGGGCAGCCGGCTGGGAGGCTGGTGGAGGAACAGGGTCGTCTCCGCCAGCAGGCGCTCCGGGGACCTGGCGTCCTTGACGATGATCGTCTCCGCGTACTTCGAGAGGCGGGTCTCCTCCCGCCGGGTCAGGTCCTTGCCGGTGTAGACGATCACCGGGATGCGCGACAGGCGCTCGTCGGACTTCAGCCGCTCCAGCAGGGCGAACCCGCTGGACCTGGGCAGCTTCAGGTCCAGCACCATGCAGTCGACGCTGCGGGACCCGAGCAGGGCTTCTGCCTCCTCCCCGCTCGCCGCGGTCACGACCTCCACCCCGTCGCCCGCCCCGAGCAGGGCGGCGACGGCGTTGCGCTCGGTCTCGTCGTCCTCCACCACCAGCACGCTGCGGACCGGGCGGTCGGCGAAGCCGGCCAGGTCGGCCACCGCCGACGCCAGCTCCGACGCCGACACCGGCTTGGAGCTGAACCCGAAGGCGCCCAACCGCAGCGTCTCCTGCCGGCGATCCGGGCCGGACAGCACGTGCACCGGGATGTGGCGCAGGTCGGGGTCCTGCTTGAAGTGGACCAGCAGGGCGCTTCCCTCGGCGTAGTGCAACTCGGTGTCCAGCAGGATGGTGTCGGGCCGGAACTCCCGGGCCAGGGCCAGGGCGGTGCCCGCCCGGGTGGTGCAGACCACCTTGAACCCGGCGTCGTGTGACGCGTCCGTGGCGGCCCGGGCCAGGTCGCGCTCGCTGGTGACGATCAGCATGATCCGGTCGCCGGGGTCGAGGCTTCCCCGGTCGTCGGCCAGGTCGCCGGGCATCGGCGTCAGGTGGTCCGGGTCGAGCGGCACGGGAGCCGGCGCCGGCGCCGCAACCGGTGCCGTACCCGCGGCCGCCGCCCCCGCCGCCGCCCTCGGGGCCTCCGCCTCCGGGCCGGCCCCGGCCTCCGGCTCGGCCGGCTGCGTGTAGGTGACGGGCAGGAACAGGGTGAAGGCGCTTCCCTCGCCCACCGCGCTCTCCACCCGGATCTCGCCGCCCAGCAGCCGGGCGATCTCCCGGCTGATCGACAGCCCCAGCCCGGTGCCGCCGTAGCGGCGGCTGGTGGTGCCGTCCGCCTGCTGGAAGGCCTCGAAGACCAGCCGCAGCTTGTCGGCCGGGATGCCCACCCCGGTGTCGGTGACGGTGAAGGCCACCACCGACGCTGCCGCGCTCAACGCCGGCGAGGCGTAGCGGATGCCCTCGGGGGCCGCCCCGATGCTCAGCCGTACCGATCCCTGCTCGGTGAACTTCACCGCGTTCGACATCAGGTTCTTGAGGACCTGGTGCAGGCGTTGCTCGTCGGTGACCATCGAATCGGGAGCGTCACCGCCGAGCTCTATCTCGAGGGCCAGTCCTTTTTCCGAGGCCAGAGGACCGAAGTTCTGGCGGACCCGCTCCGCCACCTCGACCAGCGAGACAGGGGCGGCCACCACGTCCATCTTCCCGGCCTCGACTTTGG
>JAKAXG010000112.1:7328-9699 GCA_021827225.1 Actinomycetes bacterium
GATGTCGTTGATCAGCTCCAGCAGGTCGCTGCCGGCGTTGTGGATGGTCCGGGCGAACTCCACCTGGCGCTCGTCGAGGTTGCCCTGCTCGTTCTCCGACAGCAGCTTGGCCAGGATCAGCAGGGAATTCAACGGCGTCCGCAGCTCGTGGCTCATGTTGGCCAGGAACTCCGACTTGTACTTCGACGACAGGGACAGCTGCTGGGCCTTCTCCTCCAGGCCCAGCCGGGCCATCTCGATCTCCCGGTTCTTGACCTCGATGGCGGCGTTCTGCTCGGCCAGCAGCCGGGCCTTCTCCTGCAGCTCCTCGTTGGTCTGCTGCAGCTCCTCCTGCTGCTGCTGGAGCAGCTCCTCGGAGGCTTTCAGCGAGGCGGCCTGCGACTCCAGCTCGGCGTTGGAGATGCGCAGCTCCTCCTGCTGGGTCTGCAGCTCCACCGACTGCTCCTGCAGCTCGCGGGTCAGCCGCTGCGACTGCTCCAGCAGCTCCTCGGTGCGCATGGTGGCGATGATGGTGTTCAGCACCACCCCGATGGTCTCGATCACCTGGTCCAGGAACGACAGGTGGACCTCGCTGAAGGCCCTCAACGTGGCCAGCTCGATCACGCCCATGACCTGGTCCTCGAACACGATGGGCAGGACCACGATGTTGACCGGGTCGGACTCCCCGAGCCCCGAGGAGATCTTCACGTAGTCCGTGGGCGCCTCGGTGATGAGGATCCGGGTGCGCTCCAGGGCCGCCTGGCCGACCAGGGCCTCGCCCACCTTGAACGACGTCGGCACGTTCTTGCGGGCCCGGTACCCGTAGCTGGCGATCAGGTGCAGGGTCCGCTCCCCGGCCGACTCCTTGCCGTCGGCGGCGTCGGCCCCCTCCGCCAGGAAGAACGCCCCGTGCTGTGCCGACACCGTAGGTGTCAGTTCATTCATGATCAGCCGGGAGAGCGTCTTCAGATCGCGCTGGCCCTGCATCAACCCGGAGATCCGGGCCAGGTTGGTCTTCAGCCAGTCCTGCTCCTCGTTGACCTTGGTGGTCTCGGCCAGGTTCGAGATCATCTGGTTGATGTTGTCCTTGAGGTCCGCCACCTCCCCCTGGGCCTCCACGGTGATCGACCGGCTGAGATCACCTTGTGTCACCGCGGTCGCCACTTCGGCGATGGCCCGGACCTGGGTGGTCAGGGACGACGCCATGATGTTGACGTTGTCGGTCAGCCCCTCCCACGTCCCCGACACGCCCCGCACCTGGGCCTGGCCGCCCAGCTTGCCCTCGGTGCCCACCTCGCGGGCCACCCTGGTCACCTCGTCGGCGAAGGACGAGAGCTGGTCGACCATGGTGTTGATGGTGTTCTTCAGCTCCAGGATCTCGCCGCGCACGTCCACGGTGATCTTCTTGGTCAGGTCCCCGTTGGCCACCGCGGTGGTGACCTGGGCGATGTCGCGCACCTGGGCGGTGAGGGAGTCCGCCATCGAGTTGACCGAGTCGGTGAGGTCCCGCCAGGTGCCGGACACGCCCCGCACCTGGGCCTGGCCGCCCAGGTTGCCCTCGGTGCCCACCTCGCGGGCCACCCGGGTCACCTCGTCGGCGAAGCCCGACAGCTGGTCGACCATGGTGTTGATGGTGTTCTTGAGTTGCAGGATCTCGCCCTGGGCGTCGGCGGTGATCTTCTGCGTCAGGTCGCCGTTGGCCACCGCCGTGGTCACCTGGGCGATGTTGCGGACCTGGCCGGTCAGGTTGGAGGCCATGTAGTTGACCGAGTCGGTGAGGTCACGCCACGTGCCCGACACCCCCCGCACCCGGGCCTGGCCGCCCAGGTTGCCCTCGGTGCCCACCTCGCGGGCCACCCTGGTCACCTCGTCGGCGAAGCCCGACAGCTGGTCCACCATGGTGTTGATGGTGTCCTTCAGCTGGAGGATCTCGCCGCGCACGTCCACGGTGATCTTCTGCGTCAGGTCGCCGTTGGCCACCGCCGTCGCCACGTGGGCGATGTTGCGGACCTGGCCGGTCAGGTTGGAGGCCATGTAGTTGACCGAGTCGGTGAGGTCCTTCCAGGTGCCGGCCACGCCCCGCACCTGGGCCTGGCCGCCGAGGATGCCGTCGGTGCCCACCTCGCGGGCCACCCTGGTGACCTCGTCGGCGAAGTCGCGGAGGGTGTCGGTCATGGAGTTGATGGTCTCGGCCAGCACCGCCACCTCGCCCTTGGCCTCCACCGTGATCTTCTGGCCCAGATCGCCCCGGGCCACGGCGGTGGTGACCTGGGCGATGTTGCGCACCTGGGAGGTCAGGTTGGAGGCCATGTAGTTGACGTTGTCGGTCAGGTCCTTCCACGTTCCCGACACGCCCTCCACCCGGGCCTGGCCGCCCAGCTTGCCCTCGGTG
>JAKAXG010000113.1 GCA_021827225.1 Actinomycetes bacterium
CCGGCCGCATCGTCGCCCGCGCGCTGGATCTGGGGGTCAACCTGATCGACACCGCCGAGATCTACGGCTTCGGGGCTTCCGAGCGCATCGTCGGCCGGGCCATCGCCGGCCGGCGCGAGGAGGCGTTCGTGGCCACCAAGCTGTTCCCGGTGGCTCCGGTGGCGCCGGTCATCGAACGGCGGGAGAGAGCGAGCGCCCGCCGGCTGGGGATCGACGTGGTGGACCTCTACCAGATCCACCAGCCCAACCCCCTGGTTCCCGTCCCGGTGCAGATGGACGGCATGCGCCGCCTGGTCGCCGCCGGGAGGGTCCGCCACGTGGGGGTGAGCAACTTCAGCCTGGACCGCTGGCGGGACGCCGAGGCGGCGCTCGGGGCACCGGTGCTGTCCAACCAGGTCCGCTTCAGCCTGGTCGACCGCCGGCCCCTGCCGGAGATGATCCCGTGGGCGGCCGGCCACGACCGGCTGGTGATCGCCTACAGCCCCCTGGGGCAGGGTCTGCTCTCCGCCCGCTACGACGCCGCCTCCCCGCCTCCTGGCGGGGTGCGGGCCATGAACCCGCTGTTCCTGCCGGAGAACCTGGAGAAGGCCCGGGAGCTGCTCGGCGCCCTCCGCGACGTCGCCGGCCGCCACGGCGCCACCCCGGCCCAGGTGGCCCTGGCCTGGGTGATCAGCCAGCCGAACGTGGTGGCCATCCCCGGGGCCAGCAGCGTCGGCCAGCTCGAGCACAACGCGGCCGCCGCCGACCTCGAGCTGTCCCCCGACGATCAGGCCCAGCTGGACGGCGCCGCCGAGCGGTTCCACCCGGTGGAGGGCCCGGCTGCCATGACCCGGCTGCTGCGCCGGCGCCTCCCCTTCTGAGGCCCGGAGGCCGGGAGGCGGCCGGTCAGACCAGGAACTCGAACGCGTCCAGGTCGACGATCTGGGCGGCCGCCCCGTTGGCCATGGTCGCGAACATGCGGTCGCCGCGCTCGGTGCGCTGCACCATGACCCCGGCGAAGACGGCCATGAAGAACCCGCCGAAGCTGTACCGGCGGTAGTCCGCCCAGCAGCGGTCGAGGTCGTAGTCGCCGACGTCGTAGCTCGACAGGGCGGCGTGGTAGCGGCCCACCAGCTCCCGTTCGCAGCTCCGGCGCCGGTCCGGCGGCATGGCCGCGCCCAGGAAGTACGAGATGTCGGCGGTGCCGGTGCCGAGCTGCACGGTCTGCCAGTCGAGGACCGTCAGCGGCCGGACGGAACCGTCCCCGGCGAAGAGCATGTTGTCCAGGCGGTAGTCGCAGTGGCAGAGGGTGGCGGTGGCCGGATCCGGCTCCGCCCAGGTGGTCGCCTGGGCCAGGCGGGAACCGACCTCCCGCGACTCGGGCGACAGGAGGGTGCCCATGCGCTCGGCGAAGGTGGGCCACATCATGGCGACGATGGGACCCGGGGTCAGGGCGTTGTCCAGCTTCTCCGCCAGAAGCGGCACCCGGCGCAGGGTGGCGTCCCCCCAGCGGGGGCCGTGCAGGCGGGCGGCCTCCGTCACCGCCAGCGCCGCGTGGTCGACGCCGCAGCCGGCCAGCTGGTCGCCGACCGTCCCGTCGATGTCCTCGAGCACGAGCACCACCCGGGCGGTGCCCGGCTCGCCCGCCGCGAACCAGCAGTGCGGCCGGGAGATGTCCACCGTGGGCGCCAGCTCCCGGTAGAACGCCACCTCGGTCTCGTAGGTCCGGGTCTGCACGCCGGCGGCCTGGCTGGCCGGGTCGGGTGAGGCGAACTTGAGCATGACCGAGTCGGGGCCCGGCCCGTCGCCGTCGTAGCTGATCCGGCAGCGGATGTTGCAGCCGACCTGACCGGTTCCGACCGCTTCGGTGTCCACCGCGACGATGGACCGGTCCCCGATGGCCCCCGCCGAAGCGAGGACGTGGGTCAACCACCCGGGCGTTATGGACGCCGGCTCGTAGACCGGCGCGACCGCCGTCACGGAGCCCCGCCCGGCGATCCGGCGGCATCGAGCACGATCGTCATCAGCCAGACGGTACATGCCCGGCGCCGTCCCCGCCCGGAGCGGAACCTGAGAGGTGCCTGAGAAGCATCGGGACATGATCGGTGAAATCCCGGGATGGGCGTGGCTAGAGTGTCGCCACCCAAGACCGATTTGGGGGGGGAACTTATTGTCGACCGATGTGCCAACGGCACGCGCCATGTCCGGGCGCGATGCTGAATCAACCGACCGGGGACTGCTGGAGCTTCAGGAGATCACGGTGGATTTCGGGGGGCTGCGTGCCCTAGACGACGTCTCGCTGGAGGTCCGGCCGGGCCAGATCGTGGGCGTCATCGGACCCAACGGAGCCGGCAAGACCACCTTGTTCAACGTGGCCTGCGGGTTCGTGCAGCCCCAGAGCGGACGGATCCGCTACGGAGGCCGGGAGCTGCGGCGACTGCGCCCCCACCGGCTGGCCCCGCTCGGCATCGCCCGCACGCTTCAGGGGGTGGGTCTCTGGAACGGGCTCACCCTGGTGGAGAACGTGATGACCGGGGGGCACACCTCGGCCCGGGTCGACGTGGCGTCGGCCATGCTCGGCATCAGGCGGTCGTCGCGATCGGAACGGGCCCTGCGGGGCCGGGCGATGGCCCTGCTCGAGCGGCTCGGCATCGACCAGTACGCCGAACAGCTGCCAACTGTCCTCCCCTACGCCATCCAGAAGCGGGCCAGCCTGGCCCGGGCGCTCATGGAGCAGCCGACGCTGCTGCTCCTCGACGAACCGGCCAGTGGTCTCTCGACGGCGGAGATGGACGACCTCAAGTCCCTCATGCTCGAACTGCGCCAGGACATGGGGATCCTCCTGGTGGAGCACCACATGGACCTGGTCATGGCCGTCTGCGAGCACCTGGTGGTGTTGAACTTCGGGCGGGTCATCTCGACCGGCAGCCCGAGTGAGGTCCAGGCGGACCCCGAGGTGACCCGGGCCTATCTCGGCGAGGAGGTCGGAACCGATGCTCCGGATTGAGGATCTGAGCGTCAGCTACGGAGCCGTCCGGGCGCTCGACGGCGTCAGCTTCGAGGCGTCACCAGGCCACATCACCGCCGTTCTCGGCGCCAACGGCGCCGGCAAGACCACGCTGTTGCGGACCATCAGCGGGCTGGTGCGCCCGCAGGCCGGCCGGGTGCGCCTCGACGACAAGGAACTGACGCACCTGGCCGCCGAGGACGTGGTCCGGCGGGGCGTCGTGCACGTACCCGAAGGTCGCGGCGTGATCGACGAGTTGACCGTCGAGGAGAACCTCCGGCTCGGCGGTCTGTGGCGGCGCGACCGGGCGGACAGCAGGCGGGCTCTCGACGAGGTGTACGAACTTTTTCCGCCTCTGGACCAACGCCGCCGGCGCGCCGGTGCCACCCTCTCCGGCGGCGAGCGCCAGATGCTCGCCATCGGCCGGGCCCTGATGGGACGGCCCCGGGTGCTGCTCCTCGACGAGCCGTCCCTCGGTCTGGCGCCGCGCATCACCGCCCAGATCATGGCGCTGCTCGGGGAGCTGACGCAGCGCTCGGGCCTGACCGTCGTGCTGGTCGAGCAGAACGCCCGCAGCGCCCTCTCGGTGGCCGAATGGGCCGTGGTCGTCCACCTGGGGCGCATCGTCGTCCAGGACCGGGCGGCCACGGTCGGCTCCGACGAGGGTCTCCGGCACCACTATCTGGGCTTCTAGCCCCCAGCCCTTTCAGGAAAAAGACCATGACCCAGTTCTTCGATCTCACCCTCAACGGCATCAGCGCCGGCATGATCTACGCCGCCGTCGCCCTCGGGCTGGTGCTCATCTGGCGGGCCACCCGCATCGTGAACTTCGCCCAGGGTTCGATGGCCATGTTCACCACGTACATGGCGGTGACCCTCCTCGACCGCAAGGTCAGCTACTGGCTGGCCTTCGTGGTGGCACTGCTCATCGGCCTGGCCATGGGCGCGGTGGTGGAGGTGGTCCTCATCCGGCCCCTTCAGGGCAAACCGGAGCTGAACCCGGTCATCGTCACCCTCGGCCTGCTGATCCTCCTGGAGGGGATCATCGGCTCCACCTTCGGCGTGCAGAACCGGGGGTTCCCGGCGGCGTTCTCGCAGAGCGGGCTGACGGTGGGCCGCACCCGGATCTCGTTCTCCCACTTCGACGTGTTCATCCTCGTCGCGGTGATCGTGCTGATGCTGTTCATCCTGGTCCTGTTCCGGGGCACCGGCGCCGGCTTGCGCATGCGAGCCGCGGCGTTCGCACCGGAGAGCGCCCGCCTGGCCGGCGTCCGGGTGAACCGGGTGCTCGTCCTGGGCTGGGCCCTGGCGTCGCTGGCCGGTTCCCTGGCCGGGCTGCTGGTGGCCCCCACCGCGGCGTTCTCCCCCAACTACATGGACCTGATCCTGGTGTACGCCTTCACCGCCGCGGTGGTGGGCGGCCTGGACAGCCCCATCGGCGGCCTCGTCGGGGGGCTGGCCACCGGGCTGGCCCTCTCCTACGTCGGCGGCTACCTGGGATCCAGCCTGGAGCCGCTGGGGGCGGCGGCCATCCTGATAGTGGTCCTCATGGTCCGTCCCGAAGGGCTGTTCTCCCGGCCCGCCACCAGGAGGGTGTGACCGGTGCCGCGGATCCGCAGCCTGCGGCTGCCCACCCAACCCCTCGTCCGTCATCTGATCCTGGCCGTCCTGGCCGGCGTCGGGTTCTGGCTGCTGACCTCCAACCTGGGCAGCTACCGCGACTTCGAGATCGGCGAGATAGCCGTGTACGCCACCGTCGTCGCCGGGCTCAGCGTCCTCACCGGGGCCAACGGCCAGATCTCGCTCGGCCACGGTGCGTTCATGGCGGTGGGGGCCTACACCTTCGCCTACATGCAGATGCACACCAGCATGCCCATGGCCGTCGAGCTTCTGGCCGCCATCGCCGCCGCCGCCGTCCTGGGCCTGGTGGTGGGCATCCCGGCCACCCGCCTGAAGGGCCCGTATCTGGCCGGCATGACGCTGATCCTGGCCCTCGGCATCCCCCAGCTGGCCGACAAGTACAACTCCATCTTCGGGGGGGACCAGGGCCTCACCACCCTCCCGCCGAACCCGCCGGGGTCGATCGACCCGCAGCGGTGGCTGGCCTGGATACAGATCCTGGGCGCGCTGCTGGTCATGGTGGTACTGGCCAACCTGCTGCGCAGCCGGTTCGGCCGGGCCATGCGCGCCGTGCGCGACAACGAGATCGCCGCGTCTCTCGCCGGCATCCACGTGCCGCGCACCAAGGTGCTGGCCTTCGTGGTCAGCGCCGCCTGCGCCGGCCTGGCCGGGGCGTTCCTGGGCCTGTCGACCGGGATCGTCAACACCGGGGAGTTCGCCCTCACCCTGTCGATCTACCTGCTGGCCGGGATGGTGCTCGGCGGGGCCGGGACGCTCGTCGGCGCCTGGTGGGGCGGGGTGGTGCTGGTGTTCCTGCCCCAGTGGTCGAGCAGCCTGTCGAAGGACTTCTCGCTGGGCAGCTCGGCCAGCGCCAACCTGGCCGTGGTCATCTACGGCCTGGTTCTCATCGTGGTGATGATGCTCGCCCCCGGCGGCATCCAGGGCGGCATCCGCTGGCTGGCCCAGCGCGTCCTGCCGGGGCGCCGCCCCGGGTCGCTGCAACCGACCCCCGTCGCCGCCGGCGCCGGGTCACTACGGGAGCCGGACACCGGCACCCTGGCTACCAGCAACACGGAAAGGACCCCAACTTGAGAGCGACCCGCTTGCTTCACTCCCGGCCGCCGAGAGCCGCCGCGCTCCTCGCCGCGGCCGCTCTGGCGGTCACCGCCTGCAGTAGCAGTAGCCCGTCGAAGTCCAGCACCGGCACCGCCGGCGGGACCTCGGCGACCACCGCCAGCTCCGGTGGCGGAAAGATCTCCAACAACTCCACGGAGGGGGTGACGGCCACCTCCATCACCATCGGGACCACCGCCCCGCTCACCGGCCCGGCCGCGCCCGGCTACTCCGAGATAGCCCCGGCGGCCAACGCCGTGTTCAAATGGATCAACGACCAGGGTGGGGTCTACGGCCGCAAGATCAACGACATCATCGTCGACGACGCCTACAACCCGGCCACCACCGCCGCCAAGGTGCGCCAGCTGGTCCTCCAGGACCACATCTTCGCCGAGGTCGGAGGGCTGGGCACCCCGACCCAGAGCGCGGTGCAGGGATTCCTGAACACCGAGAAGGTGCCGCAGCTGTTCGTTGAGTCGGGCTGCGACTGCTGGAACGACCCCAAGTATCCCTACAGCTTCGGGTGGCAGCCGCCCTACACGGTGGAGGGCAAGATCCTGGGGACCTACATCAAGGCGCACTTCGCCGGCCAGAAGGTGGGCTACCTCTACCAGAACGACGACTTCGGCCAGGGCTTCGTCCAGGGCCTGAACGACGTGCTGCCCTCGTCGTCGGTCGTGAGCAAGCAGACCTATGACGCGGCCACCCTGTCGGGACCGTTGTCGAACCAGGTGGCGGCGCTCAAGGCGGCCGGCGCCCAGGTGGTGGCCCTGGCGACCATCCCCGCGGCCACCGCCCTGACGCTGCTGCCGGCGGCGGCCATCGGCTACAAGCCGCAATGGGTGGTTTCCAGCGTGGGCGGCGACCCGCCGACGGTGGCTCCGCTCCTGTCCTCGTTCTCCAAGGGGGCGGCCGGCGGCAGCCTGCTCGACGGGATGATCTCCAACGCCTACATCCCGCCGGAGTCCGACACCTCCAACCCGTGGGTGCAGGCCACCAAGAAGCTGCTGGCCAAGTACGACCCGGGTGCCCCGCTCGACGGGAACACCGAGTACGGCGTGGCCCTCGGCTACACCTTCGTGCAGGCCCTGCAGAAGGCCGGCAAGGACCTGACCCGCGGCGCGCTGCTCAACGCCATCGAGCAGCAGGGCGCCCAGTTCGTCACCCCGGGCCTGGTGCCGCTCTCCTACTCGCCCACCAACCACTACGGGTTCGAGGGCAGCGAGGTGGTCCAGCAGCACAACCTGGCCTACACCCCGGTGAGCCCCGTCTACCAGACCGGGATAACCGGCGCCGTGACTCAGTACTCGGGCACACCGTCGCAGCCGCCGGCGGCTCTGGCCGGGCTGTAGCCACCCCGCCGTAACCGGCCCCGGCACGGCCGGGTCCCACCCGTTCGGGAGAGGGACCCGGCCGTCGTCACGCCTCGGGCCGGGACCCACGCCTGGGGCCGGAACCTAGGCCTGGGGCCGGAACCGCAGCGCCGACCACACCTCGTCGATGCTCACCTGGCGGACGGGCCGCAGCCCCTGCTCCCGCAGGGCGGCGGCCAGGGAGTCCCGGGACAGGTCGGTGTCGAGCTTGCCGCCCTTGGGGTAGGCGACCCAGACCAGGTCGTCCCTCCGGGCCGCTTCCACGACGTAGGAGCCGTCGGCGCCGTGCAGGTCCGCCGAGGTGGTGGCGAACAGCAGCACGGCGTCGGCGTCGTCGGGGTCGAGGTCACCGGTGGCGGCGCCGGTGCCCACGCCCAGGTCCAGGCCGGCGGGGCGGTGCAGGACGGCCAGGCGGTCACCCGGCCTGAGCTGCAGCTTGGCCATGATCGGTGTCTCGCTCACCGGCGCCAGCCTACGGGTCGGGCGTCACCGGCCCTCGGCTCCCCGCGCTAGTAGCCGGAGCCGTACCCGCCCGAGGAGGTGGAGGTCGGCGACGTGGAGGTCGGGGATGTGGTGGCCCCGGCTCCCGGGGACGACCCGGACCCCCCGGACACGACCGCCGCCTTCCAGACCCCGCCGAAGCTCTGGATTCCCTGCCCGGACACTGATCCCGGCGAGCTGTCACCGACGTAGGTGTACAGCGGCCGGCCGTTCCAGGTGACCTGCGTGCCCTCCGGCCGGCTGATCCGGCCCAGGCCGGTGACCCCCGTCGGCGGGGTCAGCGACGCGCCCGGGGCCAGCAGCACCGGCGGCCACACCTGGAGGCAGCCGCCCGTGCACGCCAGGTGGCCCGGGGCGTCGGAGCTGAGGGTGTAGAGGGTCAGCCCCCGGCCGTTGACCAGCACCTCGCCCAGCGAGGTGTGGGCGGTGCCGACGGTCCGGGCGCCGGCAGTCCCGCCGGGCGGGGATGCCGGCGCCGACGGGGGGGCCGCCGTCGCCGGGGACCCGGCCGTGGGGGACGTGGCCGCCGCCGAGCCGGCCCGGCTGGCGGACCCACCACAGGCGCCGAGCACGCCGGCGGCCAGCACCGCCGATGCCGCCAGGACGAAGGGTCTGCGGGTCTTCATATCCACCTCCGACCGGAGCCCGGCTGCGGTGCGGGCTCCCCTGCCCCTCACTACGTCGGCGGCCCCTGGGGGGATCAAACGGGAGGCGGTGACGGGGCGGCGGTCCCTCAGGGGACTCAGGGGATCACCCGGAGTGGCGCCGAAGCCAGCACCCGGCCGGACGCGTCCACCAGGCGGGCGGCGACCACGCCATGCAGGCCGGCGGGCTCCGGGGCGCCCCAGCTACCGGTCCCCCGCACCAGGTCGAACGAACCGACCGTGCTCACCGTCCCGTCCGCCTGGACGACCTGGCAGCGGACCTGACCGGACACCGATCCGTCCCGGACGGTCATCCATATCCACGCCGGGTGGCCCTCCTCGTACACCGTTCCCACCGCCTTCCCCCCCGACAGCAGGGTGGCCGCCGCCTGGTCCGGGGCCGCCGGATGCGGGCTGTGCCGGGTGAGAGCCACCCCCACCCCGCACGCCACCGCCACGGCCGCGACTGCCGCCAGCACCGCCGCCACCCGGGACGGCCGGCGGCGGCGGGGGGCCAGGCGGTCCAGCACGGCCCGGTCGAACCCCAGCGGCGGCTCGGTGTCGGGCACCAGCTCGAGCAGCTGCCCGCCCAGCGCCGAGAAGGCCGCCACCTCGTCCAGGCAGCCCCGGCACGACGCCAGGTGGGCCTCGACGGCCCGCCGCTCGCCGGCGGGGAGGATCCCGAGGGCCAGCTCGGCGGTGGACCCCCGGACCTGGGCGCAGCTGAGGCCGGCCATCTACGCCATCCCCCGCAGCGAGACGTCGTCGCGCAGCTTCTTCATGGCGGCGCGCAGGCGCCCCTTGGCCGTGCCCAGCGGGATGCCCTCGGCCTCGGCTATCTCCTGGGCGGTCATCCGGTACAGGCCGGCCATGACCAGCACCCGGGCCTGGTCGGGCGGGAGCCGGCGGATGGCCGCCCGCAGCTCCGCTCCCGTCTCCGCTCTCACCGACTGGGACCCGGGGTCCTCCTCGGCGGGGGCCAGCAGGCGCACCATGTCGGAGGGGTCGACCGGGGTGGGCCGGCGGGCCCGGAGGGAGTCGACGGCCAGGTTGCGGGTGATGGTGGTCAACCACGTCCGCACCGTTCCCAGCTCCGGGTCGAACGCCGACGCCCGCCGCCAGGCCCGTTCGAACACCTGCTGGCCGACGTCCTCGGCCAGAGCCCTCTCCCCCACTATGGCCAGCGCCACCCCGTAGACGTGGCCCTGGAACCGGCGGACGAAGGCCAGCCCCACGTCGGGGACCCCGCTCGACAGTCCGGCCAGCAGCGCTTCGTCGGTCATCCGCTCCACGGGAACGCCTATCCGCTCCACAAGCCACGTTACGACCGGCCGGCCGGCGCCGGATCACCCTCGCGCTGATCGTGGCCGTCCGGCTACAACGGGTGTCCTCTCCTACCG
>JAKAXG010000114.1 GCA_021827225.1 Actinomycetes bacterium
GAAAGCTGCTGCCAACTGTGCTCTGGGCCGTGAAGGCGGTGCTGACGGCCGAGCCGCCGAAGGCCAGGCCAGCGGTTCCGCCGGTGGCCACCAGCGCGACCAGGGCGTGCTTGATTTTCATGGATGGTTCGCCTTTTCATGAAGCAGTTGCTCGAGCGCCGGTTTCGCCTCTGACTCCCCACCACGCCCCTTCTGACGGCGACCAACGCGCCATGGTGGATCACTGCCTCGCCCATGGCCGAGATCGGCTCGACCACGGAGCCATCCTGCGCTCACCGCCCCGGACGGGTCATCGTCAACATTGCCGAATTCGCCGGGAAGGGAATCGGATGATCAGGCACCAACTGCTTCAAACCGGGCTGGTGCCGGCCCCTCAGATCCGGACGGATCCCTGATCTGGCGCCGGCGCGGCCGGCGGGCGCCGGCCGGCTCTGGTGACCGAGACGATGATCAGCGCGGCGCCGGCGACGAGGAGTATTCCGCCGGCTATGAAGAGCCCGCCTGCGATCCAGCCTAGGGAGGGGATGGTGGCTCCTGCGCTGGCCGTGACGGCCACGCCCGCCCCGCCGTCGGGGTTCATGACCACGACCACCCAGTCTCCGCTGGTCGGTTTCCAGGTGAGGGTCTGGGTTCCGCTACCGCTGGCCGAGGCCACCCAGATGGATGTGGCGGTCGGGGGAACCGGCGGCGCCCCGCCGATCTGCCGGCGGTAGTCGGCGGCGCCGTTGGCCCAGTCGGTCACCACGGAGCGGCCCACCCCGGCCAGATAGCTGTCAGCCGACGCCCTGGGGGCGATCCCGACGAAGATGTCGCGCGCCGGGTTGCTGGCCGTCACCTGGAACCTGACCGTGCCCAGGAACGACGCCGGTGCCACCACGTCGGAGGACCCGAGATCGATGCGGTCGCTGGTGATCGCGTATCCCGACGTGGCGAAGGTGTGGGCGTCGCTGGTCAGGTATCCCGCCGGGTCCCGCTGGGTGTTGTCGAGCCATGTGGTCGCCCCGCCGGCGGCGAGCAGGCCCATGGAGACGACAGCCATGATGGATCCGGCCACCACGGAGACCACCCGCAGCGCGGTCCATCCCCGGCCGGCGGGAGCCGGCGGGGCGCCGGGGGCGGGGGGTGGCGCCCAGGCCGGGCCGCCGACCTGGAGGGCGGGTGGAGCCGCCTCCGACGAGGTCGACCCGACGGTCATGGCGGCCGTCTCGTGGCCACCCATGTCCAGCCGGAAGGGCGGGTACTGGTCGGTCATGAGCGCGGCGTAGGCCGCGACCCGCAGCACCCAGCGGTTGAGCCCCAGGACGAAGTCGAAGATCTGGCGCGGGTAGCGACCGGTGACGGTAAGGACGATGGCGGCGATCACCACCAAGAGGCCGATCAGGCCGCCGCCCCACCCGGCCGCGTTGCGGTCGGCCTGCCAGGACGCCCAGGCCCCGCCCCCGGCGAAGATCCCCACGACCAGGTACTGAGGTAGGGCCAGCAGCCACCACTTCACGAGCACCAGACCGCGGGACAGGTGGCTGGGATAGTCGATCGACAGATGGGCCGGGTAGTCCGCCACCTCCGCCAGCGTGAAGGGGGGGTAGCGGTCCGTTCCGAGCGCCCCGTAGCTGTAGTAGGCCACCCGCCAGCTCCAGCGCAGCACCCCGACGTTGAACTCGAACATGGATTGCGGGTACCTGCCGGTGACCACGATGGCGAAGAACGCGACCACGCTCACCACCACGAATGCCACCCACAGGAAGAAGAGCACCACGTAGTGCGGGACCGCCAGCAGCCACTTCACCAGCCACAGCCACCGGCTCAGCCCCTGGTCCAGCGACGCGTCCACGTGGACCGGATATGCCGAACCCGTTGTCACGATCGCTCACCTCCGGAGCCACGAGGTTCACCTCGATGCTCTTCCCCGGGGCTGCCGGGGAACAGGGTCGTCGGTCACTGATCCTCGACCGTCCCCCTGGAAGACCCTGCTGCTGAGGAGGTCGTCGGCCTCGATGAGCCGCAGTGACTCCCGGTTCACCAGGCCTCCTGCTCGGACGAGGCGGGCGGCGTGCCGGAGCCGGGCCCGCTCGATGGCGTTGCGGATGCTCCGGGCGTTGGCGAAATGCGGTTGCGACCGGCGGAGCCGGACGTACTCCTCGAATACCGGTACCGCGGCCGGGGACAGGTCGTAGCCCTGGGCGCAGAGCATGCGGCGCCCGATCGTCACCAGTTCCGCCGCCCCGAACTCGGGGAAGTCGATGTGGTGGGCTATCCGGGAGCGCAGCCCCGGGTTGAGGGAGAAGAACTGCTCCATGCGGTCGCCGTAGCCGGCGAGGATCACGACCAGCTTTTCCCGGTCGTCCTCCATGACCCGCAGGAGGATCTCGATGGCCTCGGCGCCGTAGTCCCGCTCGTTCTCCGGCCTGTGGAGCGAGTAGGCCTCATCGATGAAGAGGACGCCACCCATGGCCCGCTGCAGCACCTCTTTGGTCTTGGGTGCGGTGTGCCCCACGTACTGCCCGACCAGGTCCTCCCGGGAGACCGTGACCAGACGGTCGGTCGGCAGGTATCCCAGAGCGTGGAGGATGGTGGCCATCCGGTTTGCCACCGTGGTCTTGCCGGTGCCGGGGGGACCGGCGAAGCACATGTGGAGGTTCGGCCGGCTGGTGGCCAGTCCGAACCGCTCCCGCAGGGTGTCGATGAGGAGGAGCGCCTCTATCTCCCTGAGGCGCTCCTTCACCGCGACGAGCCCGACGAGCGAGTCGTCCAGCTCCTCCAGCAGGCCGTTTATCCCCATGTCGGCCCGCGCCTGGCCGAGGTCCACTGTGTCGGTCACCTCCCGGTGCCCCTCGTCCGCTGTGGCCGGGACCTCCTCCGGTTGCCCCGCGGTGGGCGCCGCAACCGTGGGCATGCCGAAGGAGCGCCTAGCAGCGGTACCGCTCACCGCTCGGATGATCCGCCGAGTAGGGGTGGAGGCTGTAGCCGATGGTGCGCCCCGGCCGGGATTGGCGGTCCAGGCGTAGGCCCGGTTCCTGTGAGGGCCGCTGCACCAGGAAGCTGAGGGCGATCGTCTCCCGACCTTTACGGCTGTCGAAGGCGTTCACCCGCACGTAGGTGCCGGGGTGTGCCGCCCTGCACGAGTTGACCTCATCGAGGGCGACCTCCGGTGTCACCAGGTCGAACATCGGCAGTCCCCACATCTCCCAGTAGAGATTGCGTGGGTGGGGATCGTCGGTGTACTCGATTGACAGGGCCCATCCGCGGTTTAGCGCGTAGCGCAGCTGCTCGGCGATCTCGGCATCGACGAGGTCGGGAAGGAAAGAGAAGGTTCCGTGGTGGATCATCTGGTCGTGCTCCTCAGGACGGTGTGGCCACGACGTCGGCCGTGTCGGTCGACTCGTAGTCGAAGGTGACGTTTCCCCAGGTGTCGAGGGCGGCGGCCAGCGCCGGGCTGTGCTTGGCGGCCTCCCTCAGGATCTCGGCGCCTTCCAGGAAGACGTCCTTGCCCGCGTTGCGGGCCTTGATCACAGCCTCGACCGCGACCCGGTTCGCCTCGGCACCGGCTGCGATCCCGTGCGGATGGCCGATCGTGCCGCCCCCGAACTGGAGCACAGTGTCCTCCCCCAGGTAGTGGAGGAGCTGGTGGGTCTGGCCGGCGTGGATGCCTCCCGACGCCACAGGCATCACTCCCGGCATGGAGGCCCAGTGCTGGTCGAAGTAGATGCCGTGGACCGGGTTGGCTTCGATGAAGTCGTTTCGGAGAGTGTCGTAGAAGCCGGCCACCATGTTGGGGTCTCCCTCGAGCTTGCCCACCACGGTTCCGGCGTGGAGGTGGTCCACGCCGAGCAGGCGGCACCACTTGGCGAGCACCCGGAACGACACCCCGTGGTTCTTCTGTCGGGTGTAGGTGCCGTGGCCGGCCCGGTGCAGGTGCAGGAGCACGCCGTTGCGCCTGGCCCACCGTGACATGGAGGTCATGGCGCTGTAACCGACGGTCAGGTCCATCATGACGATGAGGCTGCCGAGCTCCTTGGCGAACTCTGCCCGCTCGTACATCTCCTCCATGCTGGCGGCGGTCACGTTCATGTAGTGCCCCTTGATCTCGCCGCTCGCCGTCTCCGCTCTCTCCACCGCCTCCATGCAGTACAGGAAGCGCTCCCTCCAGCGCATGAACGGCTGGGAGTTGATGTTCTCGTCGTCCTTCGTGAAGTCGAGGCCGCCGCGCAGTCCCTCGTACACCACCCGGCCGTAGTTGCGGGCCGACAGCCCCAGCTTGGGCTTGACCGTGCAGCCGATCAACGGCCGGCCGTACTTGTTCAGCATCTCCCGCTCGGCGACGATCCCGTGCGGGGGGCCGCCGAAGGTCTTCACGTACGCCACCGGGATGCGGAGGTCCTCGAGCCGGAGGGCCTTCAGGGCCTTGAATCCGAAGACGTTGCCGATGATGGAGGAGGTCATGTTCGCGATCGACCCCTCCTCGAACAGATCGAGGTCGTAGGCGATGTAGGCGATCCACTGGCCGGGGCTGCCCGGCACCGGCTCGACCCGGTAGCACTTCGCCTGGTAGCGGGAATGGTCGGTCAGCCGGTCGGTCCACACGACCGTCCACGTGGCTGTCGAAGACTCGCCTGCCACTGCGGCCCCCGCCTCCTCCGGTTCCACGCCGGCCTGCGGCGTGATGCGGAAGGCGGCCAGCACGTCGGTGTCGCGGGGAACGTAGTCCGGCCGCCAGTAGCCCATCTCCTTGTAGGGGATGACGCCGGCGCTCCAACGGTCGGCGGTGCGGTCCTCGGTTCCCGTGACTGTCGTCATGGCTTCAATGGTGATGGGACGGCGCCAGCTTGTCTATTATGAATTTCGAGCTAAATGATAAAGAGCCATTTATGACACTCCACCAGCTGCGGATCCTGCTCGCCGTTGCCGAGATGCGATCCATCCGCGCCGTGGCCGATCATCTGCACGTCTCCCAGCCGGCAGTGTCGGCGGCGGTGGCCTCGCTGGAGCGCGAGTTGAAGGTGGCGCTCCTGCGCCCGCACGGTCGTGGCATTCAGCTGACCCTCGCCGGAGAGACCCTCGCCGCCTCCGTCCGGGATGGCCTGAAAGCCATCGATTCGGGGATCCGCATGGCCCGGTCGATCGACGACCCAGGCTCGGGATCGCTACGCTTCGCGTCGATCGCGACCGCTGCCGAACAGGTGCTGCTCCCCCTGCTCGGCGAGTTCCGGCGGGACCATCCCGGTGCCCACGTGACGGTGCAGGTGGGCAACAGGGCGATGGTGTGGCGCCAACTGGCCGATCTGGCCGTTGATCTGGTCGTCGCCGGCCGACCGCCGGAGGCGGCGGGGGGGAGGATTCTTGGGCGGGCTCCGAACCGTCTGGTGGTGGTGGGGTCGGCGTCGATGCCGGTCGCGCGCCGCGACATCGCGGTGCAGCTGGCCCGGACGACGTGGCTTCTGCGGGAGGAGGGATCAGGCACGCGCGAGGCTACCGACGAGTTGCTCGAGCAACTGGGGATCGACCCTCCCCGCATGATCCTCGGATCGAACGGCGCGGTCCTCGAAGCCGTCGCCGCCGGCTTCGGCGTGGCCCTGCTGGCTTCCGCCTCCCTCAGCGCCGCACATCTGGCCCGGGGCGTAATCGAACTGCCCTGTCCGGGAACGCCTCTACAGCGACCCTGGCATCTGGTGGCCTCCTCGGACGTGGATCTCTCCCCGACCGTCCGGCTGGCCGCCCGCCTGCTGCTCTCCCACGGAAGGGGATTCAGGCCCACGGCTGAGGCAGCCGGTCTCCTTCAGCCTTCCTGAGCGGCAGCCGGTGCACCGGCCCTGATCCTGGGAAGGGTCAGGGTGACGGTGGTCCCTTCGCCCCTGGAGGAGCGGATGGTGAGAGTCCCGCCGAGGAGCAGGGCTCGTTCGTGCATTCCGCTCAGGCCGAAGCTGGTGAGGTGGTCGGTCTTCGCCGGAACCGTGCCCACACCGTTGTCCTTCACCGTGAGGGTGATCTTGTCGCCCTCCAGCGCCAGGCGGACGGTGGCGGATGTGGCCCTGGAGTGCTTCACCACGTTCTGAAGTGCTTCCTGGGTGATGCGGAAGATGGCCGTCTCGACATGGGGGGCCAGCTGGCACGCCGCTATGTCGACGCTGACATCCATGTCGTGCAGATCCGAGGCTACCGAGGTGATGGCGGCGTCGAGGCCGAGGTCGTCGAGGAGGGTGGGGCGGAGACCGGTTATGGCCCGGCGCGAGTCCTCGAGTGCCTCCGACAGCAGTTCGGCCGCGGTCGACAGTTCCTTGCGCACGGAGGCGTCCCCGGTCATCGCCATGGCGGCCCGGACGCGGTACCACGCCGAGACCAGACGCTGGCTGATCCCGTCATGGATGTCCCCGGCGATACGCCGCCGGTCCAGTTCCTGCAGCTCGACCGTGCGGGCGGCGAAGGATTCCAGCTCGCTCTCCCGGCGCTGCAGCCGGTCCAGCAGGACAGCGGCTTCGACGGAGCCGGAGAGAAGCCGTGCCACGTCTTCGAGCTGGGCGACCGTCTCGGCGTCGAAGTGGCCACGCTCGGCCGCGTGGACGTTCATGACCCCCACGACCGTGTCGGGCGGCCGGCGGAGGGGGACCGAGACGAGGGATTTGAACTCCTCGCCGCGCAACGCCGGAATGTAGCGGTAGCGGGGATCGCTCCATTTGTCGTCGACCGTCGCCGTCTCCCCGTGCTCGGCTACCCAACCGGCCAGCCCTTCGCCGACCGAAAGCCTGATGGTGCCGGCGAGCTCGTGGAAATCGTCGGGGGTGGCGCCCATGAGGACCAGCTCGCCGGCGTCGTGGTCGACTACGTGCACGAAACAGGCATCGGCTCCTGTGGACTCGACGACCAGGCGCGCCACCTCGCGCAGAAGGGCCTTGAGCTCCCTCTCCTCTCCAGCCAGGGCCAGGATGTGGCGGAGCAGCGAGCTGCTGCTCTCAGATCCCGAGCCCGGGTCGCCCGTCAGAGGAACACCCCCTCCCGCAGGGCACGGGCCACGGCCTGGGACCGGTCCGTCACCTCGAGCTTGCGGTAGATCGACTTGATGTGGGTCTTGATGGTCTCCTCGCCGAGGATCA
The DNA here is from genome assembly GCA_021827225.1 of Actinomycetes bacterium. Next base: position 7,086 of record JAKAXG010000114.1, read on the forward strand.
GGCGGTCGGCGATTGAACGGTTCGAATGACCCCGGACCATCAGGTCGAGCACCTCGCTCTCCCGTTGGGTGAGGCCCAGGCCTGCTCCCGCCCAGAACTCGCCCCGCTCGAGGCGGGCCGCCGAGAGCGCAACCCGGCCGGCGAGCGCCGGGTCGACGACTATGTCACCGGCTGTGACCCGCTTCAGCTGGGCGAGCAGCTCGTCTGTCAGTATCTGCTTGGTGAGGTACCCGGCGGCGCCGGCTCGAAGTCCCTCGAAGAGGTACTGCTCGTCGTCGTAGACGCTGAGAAGGACGGTTTTGGTCAGGGGTGCGATGCGGCGGAGCTCCTCACACAGTTCGAGGCCGCTGACAGCTCTCATGCGCACGTCCACGAGCGCTATGTCCGGCTCGAACTCGATGACGAGTCGCCGGGCCTCGGTCGGGTCCGTCGTCGCCGCTACCACCTCGATGTGCTCGGTGTGGGCACCGAGCATGGCCCGCAGGCCGTCGAGCACCATCTGATGGTCGTCCACCAGGATGACCCGGATGGGGGCGCCGACGGCCTCGTCCATTGACGGATCATAGGGCCGGATACCTTCCCCCTTGCGGGTGATTCCTCCGGGGGAACCGGATCCGTGGCCGCCGGCACATCCGTCGCCACCCGCTCCACCCCCTCCCGGGGGGAGGCCGGCGCCCCATCCCGACCGTAGGGTTCGTCAGGTGAACCCCAAGAGTGTGGTGCTTCGTCGGCTCTCCGGTGGCCTCGACCGGCCCGCGATGCTCGCCGTCGCAGGCGACAGCGCCACCGGAAAGACCACTCTGACGAGGGGTCTTGTCAGCGCCCTGGCGGACGGGACGGTCAGCTCCATGTGCCTGGACGACTACCACCGGTACGACCGGGAGGAGAGGCGCGACCTTCCACACACGCCGCTCCATCCGGCCTGCAACTACATGGCGATCATGGAGCAGCATCTCCAGCTTCTCGCCACCGGCCAACCCATCCTCAAGCCGGTCTACAACCACTCTCAGGGGTCACTCGACCGGCCCGTCCTGTACGAGCCGACCGAGACGGTGATAGTCGAAGGTCTTCTGCCGTTGCACACCAGGATGTCGCGCGCCTGCTTCGACCTTTCCGTGTACCTCGATCCCCCCGAGGCCATACGCAGGGTCTGGAAGGTGGGCCGTGACACCCGTGACCGGGGATACACGGCGGAACAGGTCCTCGCCGACCTGGACAAGAGGGCGGCGGACGCGGAGTCCTTCATTCGCCCTCAGCGCCGTTGGGCTGACATCGTCGTCCGCTTCGCTCCGCTCGCGGAGCGGGGAGAGACGGCGGCCGACCCGCTGTCGGCGACCGTGCTGCTGCGCCCGACCGCCCCGCATCCTGACCTCCACCGGATACTGGGTGACGACAGCCGGGATGCCGTCCATCTGAAGATGATCCGCGACGAGGACGGCAAGCCGGTTGATGCGCTGCATGTCCATGCCTACGCCCCGCGGGCCCAGACGAGGAGGATCGAGGAAGCGATCTGGGCCGAGATCCGGGACCTGGCACCGTTGCCCTCCAGTCTCGGCATGCTCCGAGACGGGAAGCGCTCAGAACCTCTGGCGATCATCCAGCTGATCCTGCTCTACCACCTCGTCCTCACCCGCCAGCAGCGGGCCTCGCACCGGTCGGTGGGAGAGCCGCCCGGAGATGACACGGGCCAGGTCAGATCTTTCGGCCGGTCGGCTTCTTGGAGCTCCGGGATGCGGTCGCCTGCCGCTCCTTGTCCGCTGTCGCCGGCAGCGACCGGAGCTTCTGCTGGCGACCGACCTCCGCTGACATGATCCCCCGGAGGAGGTCCACGGCGTCGAGCACCTCGGGATAGCGCAACGAGTACAGGATGCTGTTGCCCCGCCGCTCGGTGGACACGAGGCCCCTCTCCCGCAGGATGGCCAGGTGCTGCGAGGTGTTGGACTGTGGCGCACCGAGCATCCGGCACAGCTCTCCGACGGTGCGCTCGCCGTCGCGGAGGGAGTAGAGGAGCATGAGCCGCTTCGGATCGTTGACCGCCTTGCACATGGTGGACACCAGCTCATCGAGCTGGAGGCGCAGGCGTTCGTCGAGGCTCGACTCGGGTTCTACCGGGTGCTGCATCGGTTGGAAGGCTACACCGCGGAGTTATCAGATGCATGATCGGTTTGGTCAGGCATTCACCCCCCTGAGGCACAGCCGGAACGCTTCCCGGTCTTGGTTCCCTCCGCAGGATTATCTGGACGAAGAGGGGGCGGCGGCACTTGGAGAGTCGACCAGCCGTCCAGCCCACCAGGGCGATGACGCCCGCAGAAGTAGTGCCGCCGCCTCCTCTCCGTTTACTCAATCCTGCGGCGGTCCCTTAGCGGATATCCGGAGCAAATAGTCCTTGACGAGACGCCGGGCAGGTGGTTAGGTAGCAGAAAACATATTCGACTGTTCGAATATAGGTACCGATAGGGGGGGAACCGATGTCGGACCATCAGGCGTCGACGACGCTTGACTGCACCGGGCTGCAGTGCCCGCTGCCT
>JAKAXG010000115.1 GCA_021827225.1 Actinomycetes bacterium
CGCGAGCTGACTCACCGCGTGCGGGCAGCCCCGATTAGGCGCGAGTCTGTTGACCATGCTGGCAGAACTAGCACCCCCTCGAGTGGAACGGGCCTTTGGCTTCGTGGATCTGTGCGGGTTCACCGACTTCGCCGACGCCTACGGCGATGACAAGGCCGCCGACGTGCTGCGCCTGCTTCGGGCCAGCATCCGGGAGGCCGCCACCTACCACGGTGTCCGGGTCGACAAATGGCTCGGCGATGGAGCCATGCTGGTTGGCGTTGAGACCGCGGCGCTGCTCGCCGCTTTGGTCGAAGTCAAGTGGGCGCTCCCCGGGAGGATCACCCTGTGCTTGCGGGCGGGCCTGGCGGCCGGGCCGGTAATGGTCTTCGAGGGTGACGACTACGTGGGTCGTGCGGTAAACCTGGCCGCCAAGTTGTGCGAACTGGCCGGGGCTGACCAGATCTTGGCGCCGGCCGAGGCCGCCCAATCCTGCCCGGTAGGGTTACGCGCCTGGCCCGCCGGGTCCCGCCGGGTTCCCGGCTTCGCCCAGCCAGTCGAACTGGTCCGAATCGACGCCGACGACGACCCCGCGGGCGAGCACCGCAGGGGGCTGGCCGCAGCCCTGGCCGATCGGGTGGAGGAACGACGGCTCGGCCGTCTGCGCTGAATACACCCGTACCGCTGCCCTGGCCGGACCTCGCAGGTCACGCGCAGATGACCGCTGCGGCAGACTGGGTAGTCGTTGGAGACGGGCCCGCTGTTTCGATGACGGAGGAGAGACGATGGGCGACCACACAAGACCTACCAGTGGCTGTCCGAGTTTGTGACCTGCTCGGAGTGGAAGACCGCTCCGAGTCCTACCGGACCTTAGAAGGCGGGGAGCCGGCCAGGACACCGCGGGGGTGGCGGGACCGCGACGAGTGGCGGGACCGCGACGAGTTCCCCTCTATGTCTGGCCGCCGAGGCTGGGCTGGGCTGCCCTACAAGGGTCGCCTATGCCGCGGCCGCCGTCGGCCCGCCTGGTGCGCCAGCAGATGACCGGCGGCCAAGTGGAAGGGGTGCTGTCCATGGTGCCCGCCGAAGTTGGGCAGGTCATCGAAGGGCCCATCGTCGCCGAACAGCAGTGAGCATCCGAGCCAGCCAGGGCTGCACAAGGGCGGCCTTCGCGATCATTTTTCCGGCCGGGAATAGCAGCGGCGCGGTCGCTGTTTCCCGCAATCAGCGACAAGCTAACCAACGGTTATCGCAACCCTTGAAGGAGGTGCGGATAGAGATGTCGGTCGGCATCTTGATCTTGCGTCTGGCGCTCGGGCTGCTGATGGCGGCGCACGGCGCTCAGAAGTTGTTCGGATGGTTCGGCGGTCACGGGCTGAAAGGCACCGCCGGTTTCTTCGAGCAGATCGGGTTCCGCCCCGGACTGCCGAATGCCCTGCTGGCCGGGCTGGCGGAGGGCGTCGGCGGACTGCTCGTCGCCTGCGGTCTGCTGACCCCGCTGGGCGTCGCCGCCCTGGTAGGCATGATGGCCGCGGCCACGGTGTTCGTCCACCTGCGCAATGGGCTGTTCGCCCAGAACGGCGGTTTCGAATATCCGCTGCTGGTGGCGTTGGCCGCTGCCGCTATTGGCTTCACCGGGCCGGGCGCCTACTCCCTCGACGCTGCCCTGGGCTGGTCGTTGCACTCGGCGGGCTGGGCGTTGGCAGCCATCGCCGTCGGGTTGATGGCCGCCGCGGCGGTAGCCGGCGCACGGGAGGCGTACGCCTGGTGGCAGGGCCGTGAGGAGTCCGTGCGGGGCGTCGGTAGCGGCCGGCCCCGTTCAGCCAGCATGGCCTGACGCGCCGCGTCACCCACATTCACGTTTCGTGAGGGGACGCCACTTCGGCGTCCCCTCCGCCATCTCGCCCGCCCGTTCGGGGACGGTAGAAGGCGGGAGGGGCCGGGAATGACCGGACCCGAGCGGACTGTTGGACCGCGTGGTCCCAGTGATACCGAGACTGTCCTGTTTGTTCGCTTTCACAGGGAGGGATGAGACCATGTCCAAGCAGGCTGTTTCCCCGCCGGGCGCTGACAAGCCGTCCCCGACCGTCCCGCCGTCCCCGCCGCCGTGGAGGCGCTGGCTGCTGCCGATCGGCCTCATCGCGAGCCTCGGGCTCTTCTTCCTGCCGTCCTGGCCACACCCCGGAGCCCCGCAGGTCCTCAGCTACAGCCAGTTCGTCAACGACGTCAACCACGGACAGGTAGCCACCGTGGAGATCGCGGCCAACGGCAACGCGTCGGGAACGCTCAGAGACGGCGGCGCCTATGCCACCACCATCCCGGTCGGCCTGGCCGGCCCGCCGCTGCTCTCGCAGCTTCAGGCCAAGGGGGTGCAGATCACCGCCACCTCATCGGGGCCGTCGCTCTGGTCCGAGATACTCGGGGGGCTGCTCTCGTTCCTCCCCCTCATAGTACTGGGGCTGGTGTTCGCCGCGACCGGCCGCCCCAGTAGCGGTTCAGGCGGAGGAGGCCTGCTGGGCGGACTGACCGGCATCGGCCGGGCCCGGGCCAAGGTGTTCGACACCGACCGGCCCGACACCACCTTCGCCCATGTGGCCGGCTACGAAGGAGCCAAAGCCGAGATCGCCGAGGTCGTCGAGTTCCTCAGAGACCCGGACCGGTTCCGCCGGGCCGGGGCGGTGATCCCCCGCGGGGTGCTGATGGTCGGCCCGCCCGGCACCGGCAAAACCCTGCTGGCCCGCGCGGTGGCCGGCGAGGCCGGCGTGCCTTTCATCTCCACCTCGGGATCGAGCTTCGTGGAGATGTTCGTCGGGGTCGGCGCCGCCCGGGTCCGTGACCTCTTCGCCGAGGCCCGCAAGCTGGCCCCGGCGATCGTCTTCGTGGACGAGATCGACGCCATCGGCGGCCGGCGGGCGGTCGGCGGGGCGGTGGTGGCCAACGACGAACGCGAACAGACTCTCAACCAGCTGCTGGCGGAGATGGACGGCTTCGACCCGGCCACCGGGGTGGTCGTGCTGGCCGCCACCAACCGCCCCGAGATCCTCGACCCGGCCCTGCTGCGCCCCGGGCGTTTCGACCGGCAGGTCACCGTCGGACTCCCCAACCAAGCCGAACGGGCCGCCATCCTGGCCGTCCACTGCCGCGACAAGCGGCTCGGCCCCGACGTCGACCTGGCAGTGCTGGCCCGGGCCACGCCCGGATTCTCGGGGGCGGAGTTGGCCAACCTGGCCAACGAGGCGGCCATCCACGCCGTGCGCCACGGCCGCCAGGTGCTCTGCCAAGCCGACTTCGACGCCGCCCGGGACCGGATCATCCTGGGCCGGCGCGAGGACTCCAACCTGCTGTTGCCCTGCGAGCGTCACACGGTCGCCGTGCACGAAGCCGGCCACGCCATCGTCGCCGCCGTGTCACCGAATGCCGATCCGGTCGAGCGCGTCACCATCCTGCCCGCCGGTCAGAGCCTGGGGGTCACCCATCTGCTGCCCGCGTCCGAGCGGCGCCTCTACCCGATGTCGTGGCTGCTCGACTCCCTGGCCGTTCGCCTGGGCGGGCGCGCCGCGGAGAAGCTGGTGCTGGGCGAGGCGTCCACCGGGGCAGCCAACGACCTGGCTTCGGCCACCGAACTGGCCGCCAAGATGGTCCGAGAGTACGGCCTGTCCGACGACCTGGGACCGGTCAGCTACCAATCCGGGGGCGGCATGTACCTGCCCGGCGGCCAAGAGGTGACGTCACGACCGTTCGCCGAAGCCACCCAGGAGCGCATCGACAGAGAAGTGGAACGCCTGCTGCGCCAAGCCGAGCAGCACGCGACGAACCTCCTGGAGCGGCACCGCCCAGCACTTGAGCGACTCACCGAGACCCTGTTGGAGCACGAGACCGTGGACGGCGGCACCGTCGCCGACATCCTCCGCCACGAGCACCCCGTCCAAACGCAGTCGGCTCCCGTAGGGGAATACCTGGTGGCCGGTAACGGTTTCTCCGGCTGAAAAACCTGCTGTACAACCGAGGAGATATCCCGGGATAAAGCGAGTCCTGTCGTCCATTGACCAAAACTCAGCGGAGTGATTCTGAAGGAACCTGATCGAGAAGGGAGGTGCATCCCGATGACAGCGACAACTCTCACCCGGCCGACGATCCCAGATCATGGACTGGCGCAAGAGGGCATCCGGTCGACTGCGGCGGTTCCGACCGGTCGAGTCGAGCCGCCTCCGACCCAGTTGGGGCGCACCAGCCCCCGCGACAAGGTCGAAGCCGCCTGGGCGCTGGCTCGCCGGGCGGTCGGCTACGCGGCGGAGCAGGTCCCGATGGCCGAAGCCGCCCGCAGGCTAGTCGCGGACGCCGCGGTCGACCCTGTGACGCTGCGGCTGGCCGGCGACTACCTGTCGTTCAGAACCGTTACCGACAACCTGTACGAGCAGGTGACCGCCCTGTTCATGGTGGAAGACGCCGAACGGCTACTGCCCAAGCTGGCTCGCCGCCAAGCGTGGCGTGACCGGCTTCGCCGCACGGTCCCCAGGGTGGCGGGCGGCTGTTCCCGGCTGGTCCGCCAGAAGATGGGCGGGGTGGGGCGGTGATGCCCCGCCTCGCCGCCGCGCTGGTCGGTGCCGGCATGGCCCTGGTCCTGGCCGGGATGGTCTTGTGGGCCGCCCGCGGCCTCGGCTTGGGTCACCTGCCCGGCGACATCGCTTTAGTTAGGGCGGGGCCGGGTTCGGGTCTACGCGCCCCTGGCGACTTCGCTGCTGGTCTCGGTACTGGCCACCTTGGTGCTGAACCTGGTGTTGCGCCGCTAAAAGAAAGAAAATGCGGCCGTGGACTTTCCGGCGCACGAAGAGCTAGAGCCCGCGGCGGAGCATGGGACACAGAATCTCGGAGCTACACCATGGGGTTGGAGATTCTTAGTGACGACGAGCTGCTGCTGCATCTACAAGCTGCTTCACGAGACGTGGTCGTCTACGGCCCGGACGAGCCCGACAAATGTCAAGAGGCTTGGCGGCAGCTCATCGCCGGGATCTCGGAACTGGAGACCCGCTATCCACCCGAGCCGCCCTTCACCGGCTGAAACCCGGATCTACTGCTGCCTTTGATCCCGGATGCTAAGCGGAGAACCGGAATAGGCGGTCCGGGCTGGTTGTCAATATCAGCAAAACTGTCCGCGATTGTCGGCTGATTGGTAGTTGGGAGGTGATGTGGCGATGCCGGTTGCCGAACTGGAACGGCCCGGTTCTGAACTGTCAGGTCGCCGACTTGTTACTCCGTCGGAGTCCGAGCGGCGCCAAGAGTTGGACCGGTTGATCGAAGACCTGCGCCGAGATTTGGCGGTCCTACAAGCGAATCCGCTCCGCAGCGGACAAGCCAGTTACGGCAATGCCGTAACCCGTTCGCCCACTTCAGCCAAGCTCGGTGGCAGAGCGAACCACCACAGCCCGAGGTGAGGCGAGGAAGTGGTGGCGGTGGAGACGCATCCCTGGAGCCGGCCAACCTTCGAAGCGCTGGAGGAAGCATTCCGGGCCGCGATGGATTCGGGCAATGCTGAAGTGACGCCGATGCATCTGCTGGCCGTTTTGGTAGACGACGGTGACACGACAGTCCCGGCGATCCTTGAGTTCGCCGGTGCCGAACCATCAAGGCTGGCTCGACGCCTCCAAGGCCAACTGGTGAAGTTACCCCGATGCTCGTGGCGAACCCACCCTCAGGTCGGACGGGACCTCCACGAAGCCTTGGAGGCGGCCGATGTCGAGCGTGCCAAGCTGGGCGACCAACAGCTCTGTGTCGACCACCTTCTTCTTGCTATGAGCGACATTCTCGAAGTCGACCGCGACCGGCTTCTGCTCGCGATTTGCGCGCTTCGGGCCGGGCGAGCGTCGGGAGCGCCTCGTTCCGCTAGACGTCGCACTGGCATGATGGTCCGCCGCCCCTATCGGGCGGCCACGGCTGGATCGCGGCCATGCCGCCACCGCCGTAGCCGAATCCCGCGACGCCGAGGGAACACCACCCTCGGTCAATCGGCCGACGTAACACCGGTCGATGCCCACAGTCTGCAGAGGAGGTGAACCGCCATGACCACCGTAGCCACTGTTAGACCTGCCGAACGTATGGCCCTGCGCCTGGCGGCCGCAGACGTACCCGTACGGGACGCGGTGAGCCAGTTGGCGGCCTTCGACCACGACTCCCTCGCCGCCGCCCGCGACGCCTTGGTCCAAAGACTGCTACGGCACGGCGACGACCGCACGGCCGCCTTCGCCCTGCAGGCGGTGTACCAGGCCATCGCCGCCCGGACCTGATCGACCTCCCGACGCCAACCGTTCGTCGTCGAGCCGGGCTTGGCTAACACCGACCCCCGGTTTCGGCCTCGCGGCGCCTTGATCCGTGTGGGGTTCCCTCAGGACGGTCCTGTGGGTGGCTCGAGAAGTCTCAAGACGTTGCGCTTGGCGGTGGGGTGGGTCCGTTGCCAGACGCTGATCGAGCGGTCTCGCGTGGTGACCGCCGTGCCGCGCCTGGCCGGACGCCCTCTTCCGGCCCGGGCGGGAAGGCCGGAGCTGGTCGAGAGCACCTGAGCCCACGACGCGGCGTAGCGGCCGTCGGGAAGGGTGAAGTCGAGCGGTTCGTAGTGGGCGTTTATCAGGACCAGGAAGGTGTCGTCGCGGACCTGCTGGCCGTATGGGTCGGGGTCGGGTATGGCGTCTCCGTTCAGGAAGACCATGAGCGACTTGGCGTAGCCGACCTGCCAGTCGGCGTCGGTCATCTCCTGGCCGTCGGGACGGAACCAGGCGATGTCGGCCAGATCTGAGCCTCGGATCGGGTTGCCCTGGAAGAACCGGCGGCGGTGGAAGACCGGGTGTGACCGGCGAAAGGCGATCAGCTCTCGGCAGAAGTCCAGCAGGTCCAGGTCCTGGTCGGACCAGTCGTGCCACGAGGTCGGGTTGTCCTGGCAGTAGGCGTTGTTGTTGCCGTGCTGGGTGCGGCCGATCTCGTCCCCGGCGAGGATCATCGGTACTCCCTGCGAGAGGAGGAGGGTGGTGAGCAGGTTGCGCTGCTGGCGGCGCCGCAGGGCCAGCACATCCCGGTTGTCCGTCCGGCCCTCCGCTCCGCAATTCCACGACCGGTTGTCATCGGAGCCGTCGCGGTTGTCCTCCCCGTTGGCGTCGTTGTGCTTGGTGTTGTAGGAGACGAGGTCGGCCAGGGTGAAGCCGTCGTGGGCGGTAACGAAATTGACGCTGGCGTAGGGAGCCCGCCCGGTGGAGGCGTACAGGTCGGACGAACCGGTGAACCGCCAGCCGAAGTCGGCCAGGGTGCGGTCGGCGCCTCGCCACAGGTCCCGAACGGTGTCGCGGTAGCGGCCGTTCCATTCCGACCACAAAGGCGGGAAGTTCCCGACCTGGTATCCGCCGGCGCCCAGGTCCCATGGCTCGGCGATCAGCTTGAGCTGGCTGATGACCGGGTCCTGCTGGATGACGTCGAAGAACGCGGCGAGCCGGTCGACCTCGTGGAACTGGCGGGCGAGGGTCGCGGCCAGATCGAAGCGGAACCCGTCGACGTGCATATCGATGGCCCAGTAGCGCAGCGAATCCATGATCAGCTGCAGCACGTGAGGGTGACGGACGTTGAGGGTGTTACCCGTCCCTGTCGTGTCCCAGTAGAAGCGGCGGTCGCCGTCGAGACGGTAGTAGGCGGCGTTGTCGATCCCCTTGAACGACAGTACGGGGCCCAGATGGTTGCCTTCGGCGGTGTGGTTGTACACCACGTCCAAGATCACCTCGATGCCGGCTTGGTGCAGGCGGCGGACCATCATCTTGAACTCGGAGACCACCTGCTCGACCGGCTGCCACGCCCCGTATCCGCTGTGGGGGGCGAAAAACCCGATCGAGTTGTAACCCAGTAGTTCCGTAGCCCCCGCTCGACCAGCCGGTGGTCATGGACGAAGTGGTGGACCGGCATCAACTCGACCGCGGTGACGCCGAGACCGAGCAGATGCTCGATGGCGGCTGGATGGGCGAGGCCGGCGTAGGTGCCGCGCACCTCCGCGGGAATGTCGGGATGGGTGGCGGTGAACCCCTTGACGTGCAGTTCATACAGCACCGTTTCGTGCCACGGAGTGCGCGGCGGCCGGTCGTGCCCCCAGTCGAAGAACGGGTTGGTCACCACCGCCTTGGGCATGCAAGCGGCGCTGTCGGTGTCGTCGAGCGCGAAGTGGTCGCCTCCCAGCGGGTAGGGGTACACCGCCTGACCCCAGGTCACGTCTCCGTCGATGGCCTTGGCGTAGGGGTCCAACAGCAGTTTCGCCGGGTTCGAGCGCAACCCCCGCTCCGGATCGTAGGGTCCGTGCACCCGGTACCCGTGGCGCTGACCGGGGCCGATCCCCGACAGGTAGCCGTGCCAGCAGTAGGCGGTCACCTCCTGCAAGTCGACACGCCTCTCACCGCCGCTCCGGTCGAACAGGCAGAGCTCCACCGCCTCGGCCGACTCCGAGAACAGCGAGAAGTTCGTGCCCGCCCCGTCATAGGTGGAGCCGAGCGGGAACGGTGCCCCCGGCCACAGCAGGCCGGAGCTGAAGCGAAATGCCGACATGCCGGCGATCCAAGAGCAACCCTTCCGGGATAGGCAAATCGACCCGGCCCCTACACGGTTGGCAACCCGTTCAGGTTCAGGGCTGAGCCCGCGTACTACGCCGGGCAGACCTGCACCGGAGCACCGGCGCGGGGGTAGCCGAAGCGCTGCGCGGCGCTGCCGCCGCGCACCAGCAGCTCGTAGAACCGCTGCTCAACTCCCCGCACGGCCCAGCCGCTGCTACCCGGTGCGAAAGACATCTCGCCCTGGGGCACTTCGAACGTGCCGTCCGCGACCCGGGCGACCGTGACAGCTCCGCCGACGGTCACTTCCACCTGCGCGCCGGCCGGGACGGGAGCCGAGGTGTAGGTGGTCTTGAGGTTGCCATAGCCGTCGACGTAGCAGACGGCCTCAGCTGGGGGCGGTGGCACCAGTTCGGCGGGCAACTCCGGTCCGGCCTCGTCGCTCCGCCCGGAAGCCAACGCGGCCACGACGGCAGGGAAGATGTCGCGAGAACGGAACTGCGAACCGGAATCAGGGACGTCTGGCTGATAGAAGCGGGCTCGGGGAGCAAGGAAGGACAGGCAGTAACCGGCGTTGACCGAAACGACCGGCAACCCGTTGTCACAAAACGCGGCCACCAGCCGCTCGCCCTGGTTACCCGGCCGGGGATCGGGCTGATCGGCGCGCGGTGCCACGTTCACATACACCAGCCCTGTCCCGCGGCCCTGCCCACCTAGGGCCAGCTGGGCCGCGCAGAACCCCGCGCTCACCGTGTCGAACGCCGGAACCGGCACCGGCACCACAGCCGCATCGTCTATCAGCCCAACGAGACGCTGGGTCACCTCGGCGAACGCCAAGTCGCCGGCACCGTAGTCGGCGACTAGATGGATCAACATCTCTCGTTCCTACCCTCACCTGCACGTCCGACCGCCGAGATCCGGCAATGCCCGCCGCCGATACCCGAGAGCCCAGGGGTCTATAACAACAACGGTGTAACTACCTCTGGCAGGCTGGGCTGATGGCCCGGCGGAAAGGACTGGTAGTGACCGATGTGATTGACGCTACGGCTT
>JAKAXG010000116.1 GCA_021827225.1 Actinomycetes bacterium
TGCGGCTCCACGTCCGCTCGGCCTTCACCTGGGAGCCGGGCACCTGGATCGAGGAGGAAGACCCCGAAGTGGAGCAGGCCATCATCTCGGCCGTCACGTCCGACAGCTCGGAGGCCAAGGTCACCGTCGCCGGCGTGCCCGACCATCCGGGGGTGGCCGCCCGGCTGTTCCGGGCCCTCGCCGACCGGTCCATCAACGTGGACATGATCGAGCAGAACGTCTCTCTCGCCGGCACCACCGACATCTCCTTCACCGTGCCCCGCGAGGACCTCTCCACGGCCCGGGAGGTCAGCACCGCCCTGCAGGTGGAGATCGGCGCCACCGAGGTCCTGGCCGATCCTGACATTGCTACTGTCTCCATCGTGGGGGCGGGCATGAAGACCCACCCGGGCATCTCCGCCACCATGTTCGAGACCCTCGCCGCCGAGGGCATCAACATCGAGATGATCTCCACCTCCTCGATCCGCCTGACCTGCGTGGTGCGCGCCGACGTGGTGGACAAGGCGGTGGTGGCCCTGCACCGGGCGTTCAAGTTGGAGGGTGAATAGATGGTCACTGTCGGCATCTACGGCGCCACCGGGCAGGTGGGTGCGGTCATGCGGGACATCGTCAGGTCCCGCAACCTGCCCCACGACCGCCTGCGCCTGTTCGCCAGCGCCCGGTCCGCCGGTCGGGTCGTCGACGGGGTCACCGTGGAGGACGTGGCCAGCGCCGACCACACCGGCGTGGACATCGCCCTGTTCTCCATGGGCGCCTCGGCCTCCAAGGAATACGGACAAAGGGTCGCCGATGCCGGTGCCATCGTCATCGACAACTCCAGCGCCTGGCGCATGGACCCCGACTGCCCGCTGGTGGTGCCCGAGGTCAACGCCCACGAACTGGACAACATCCCCAAGGGCATAGTCGCCAACCCCAACTGCACCACCATGGTCTGTATGCCGGTGCTGGCCCCCCTGCACGCCGAGGCCGGCCTGGAGCGGATGATCGCCGCCACCTACCAGGCGGTGTCGGGCGCCGGCCTGGCCGGCACGGCCGAGCTGGACGAGCAGGTCCGGGCGGTGGGCGACAAGGCCACCGAGCTGGCCTTCGATGGCGGCGCCCTGCAGTACCCGCCGGCCCGGGCCTTCCCCGGGCCCATCGCGTTCAACGTGCTGCCCCACGCGGGCAGCTTCGACGGTGACGAGACCACCGAGGAGCTCAAGTTCCGCAACGAGAGCCGCAAGATCCTCGCCATCCCGGAGCTGGCGGTGTCGTGCACCTGCGTCCGGGTCCCTGTATTCACCGGCCACTCCCTGTCGCTCAACGTGACCTTCCGCGACCCGCTCGGCCCCGATCGGGCCCTGGAGCTGCTGCGCCGGGCCGACGGGGTGGAGGTGGTGGATGTGCCCACGCCGTTGCAGTCCGCCGGCGGCGACACCTGCCTGGTCGGGCGGGTCCGTGCCGACCGCAGCGACCCCAGCGGCCGCAGCCTGGCCATGTTCGTGGTCGGCGACAACCTGCGCAAGGGGGCGGCCCTCAACGCCGTGCAGATCGCCGAGGCCCTCCTGTCCCGGGGGATCGTCAAGGCCTAGGGACTCAGGTCCCGAATCCGGTGACCGGCCGGGGCGGCGAAGGAACGGAAAAAACCCCACCGCGCCTGTGGTACGTGGATATCATCCCGGCAACGGGGAAGGAGGGGCATCCCGGGACGAGACTGCGGGACCCAGGGCTGCCGAACGAAGTGACCACATCACATGACAGCGCCGCCGACGACGACCAGGAGCAGCGGCGCCTGGTGCTGGACCTCACCCGGCTGGACGAGGTGACGGCCGACGACGAGGAGGAGATCAACCGGTTCCGCAGCTACGCCGCCGCCACCCCGGCGGGGCGGGGCTCCGGCCACCGGCTGGGACGGATGTTCGGCCACCGCCCGCCGGCGGAGCGCAGGGCGGCGTCCTGACCGCAGGCCCGGGCGGCCGGTGAGGATCGACCGGGTCGTCCTCCGCCGGCTGAAGCTGCCGCTCGTCACGCCGTTCCGGACCTCCTACGGGGTCGAGACCGGCCGCGACGTCCTTCTGGTCGAGGTCAAAGGACCGGCCGGTTCCGGCTGGGGCGAGTGTGTGGCCATGACCGAGCCGCTCTACACGTCGGAGTACGTCGACGGTGCCCACGCCGTCATCAGAGCTCACCTCCTTCCCCGCCTGGCCGCCGCCGGGCCGGAGGTCGCCGCCGAGGAGGTGCCGTCCCTCCTGGGGCCGGTCAAGGGTCATCCCATGGCCAAGGCCTGCCTCGAGATGGCCGTCCTCGACGGGGACCTCCGCCAGCAGGGTCGGTCCTTCGCCGCCTACCTGGGCGCCGGGCGGGACCGGGTACCCGCCGGGGTGGCCGTCGGCATCGCCGGCTCCCTCGAGTCCCTGGTGGAGACCGTCACCGGCCACGTGGAGGAGGGCTACCTCCGGGTCAAGCTGAAGATCCAGCCCGGCTGGGACGTCGAGCCGGTGGCCGCCGTACGGGAGCGCCATCCCGACCTGATGCTGCAGGTCGACGCCAACTCGGCCTACACCCTCGCCGACGCCGACCACCTGGCCCGCCTGGACCGCTACGGCCTCCTACTGATCGAGCAGCCCCTGGCCGAGGACGACCTGGCCGGCCACGCCGCCCTGGCGGCGCGCCTGCGGACCCCACTCTGCCTGGACGAGTCGATCACCTCGGCGGCGGTGGCCGCCGACGCCGTCGACCGCGGCGCCTGTGCGGTGGTCAACATCAAGGCCGGCCGCCTCGGCGGCTATCTGGAGGCCAGGCGGGTGCACGACCTGTGCGCCGAGCGGGGCGTCCCGGTGTGGTGCGGGGGCATGCTCGAGACCGGGCTGGGCCGGGCTGCCAACGCCGCCCTGGCCGCCCTGCCCGGCTTCACCCTGCCCGGCGACCTGTCCGCCTCCGACCGGTACTTCGAGCGGGACCTGACCGAGCCGTTCGTCCTCGACGCCGGCCACATCCGGGTGCCCGCCGGCCCGGGCCTGGGGGTGGAGCCGCTCCCCGACGTGCTGGAGGAGGTCACCACATCGGTGGAGGAGTACCCCTTCCCGTCGGGCTGACGGCGGCTCAGCCGGACCGCTCGATGTAGGAGTCGACGTCCTTGTCCTCGGCTCGGAGGCCCCGCATCCCGGCGTGCTCGGTGGTGAAGGCCACCCACCGGTCGCCCAGGCGCAACCGCTCGTCGCGCTGGTCGTGGGCCCGCAGGTCGGCCAGGGCGCCCCGCTCCTCCTCGGCCATGTGATCGCTGTTGGCTTCCCGGGCGTCCCTCACCGCCTGCCACCACCCGTCGCCCGCCGGCTCGGCGGCCGCCGCCCGGCGGACGGCGTCGCGGATCTTGTTGTGGTCGGTGATGGCGTCCTCGGTCTCGTCCTCGCCCTTGGTGCCGCTGCGCAGAAGCTCGGGGTAGAAGATCTCCTCCTCAGTCGCCGCGTGCAGTTCCAGAAGATCGGCGAGCGGCCGCCACCGGGCGGCCAGCGTCTCCGCGTCGGCGTCGCGCAGCTCGTCCAGCTCGGCGAAGCGCCGCCGCAGGACCTCGTGGTCGTCGAGGATCAGGTCACACACATCGGGCATGGCCGACAGGTACCCGGGAAGACGCCGTCCCTATCCGGGTAGCCCTATCCCGGGTAGAAGGTCGGCGGGGCCGGGGCCTGCGGCACGTCCGCCGAGAACAGGTAGCCGGCGGCCGGCTCCTCCAGCAGGTCCGCCTCGGTCATCCCGGAGCAGCCGGAGGTGACGAAGAGCTGCGGGTCGCCCCCACCGTCGACCAGCACGCAGCTGGCGGTGGCCTTCGCCGGCAGCTCCACCCGGTGGGTCTCGGCGCCGGTCGCCGAGAAGTGCCGGCACTGGCCGCCCCCGTTGACCGCCACCCAGAAGCCGTCCTCGGCGTCGACGCAGAGGCCGTCGGGCACGCCGGCGTCCTCCTCGACGGTGGCCACCACCTCGGGCTCCCCGCAGCCGTCGTCGCCGTAGGGCAGGCGGACCACCCGGTGGGTGGGGGAGTCGACGTGGTAGAGGTACCTCCCGTCGGCCGTCCAGCCCATCCCGTTGGATATGGTCAGGTCCTGCCTGAGCAGCCGGAGGTCGCCGGAACGCTCCCGCCGCCACAGGGCGCCGGTGCCCGGCTCCTTGTCCCCGGTCATGACCCCGAACACCAGCCGGCCGGCCGGGTCGACGGCACACTCGTTGATCCGCAGCCCCCGCCCGTCGCCGGGCACCTCCTCCACCAGCGTCGCCTCCACCCGGCCGTCGGGGTCGAGCAGGCGCACCGAGCGCTCCTGGCCGACCACGTAGCCGGCGCCGCCGGCCCGCAGGAGCAGTCCCCCCACCCGGCCGCCGACGGTGAGGCTCCGGGTGGGACCACCGGTCAGCGGGTGCAGGTGGACCTGGCCGGCCAGGATGTCGATCCACGCCACCCGGGCGCCGTCGGGGTCCCATCGCGGCGACTCGCCCAGCAGGCAGCGCCTCTCGTTGGCGACTCGGGGGGACACGACGGTGGGGGCCATGTGCTCTCGATACCCCGTCGGCGGCGGCTGAGCCGGGCCAGACTGGACCGGTGCACCCGATGTCCGCCGCCGGCCGAGACGGGCCGACGACGAGGCGGGGCGGGGACGTGCTCAGCCTGGCCAGCTTCGTCGCCCTGGGTCTGCCCGACGGCATGCTCGGCACCGCCTGGCCGGAGATGCGCCAGAGCTTCTCGGCTCCGGTCGGCGATCTCGGGCTGATCCTGCTTCTCTCCACCGCCGGCTCGGTGGTGGTCACCGTGTTCGTCGGGCGGCTCCTCCGGCGGGCCGGGGTCGCCGGCCTGCTGGCCGCCGGCGGGCTGTGCGCGGCGGGGGCCGCCGTCGGCTTCTCGGTGTCACCGGGTCTGGGCGCCACGCTGGGCATGAGCGTGCTGTTCGGGGTGGCGGCCGGCATGATGGACGCCGGCCTGAACACCGCCGTCGGCCTCTCCGGCCGGAAGCGCCTGCTCAACCTCCTGCACGGGGCGTACGGGGTGGGCACCGCCGTCGGGCCGCTGGTGGTCACCGCTGCCGTGCTCAACGGGTCGTGGCGCCCGGCCTACCTGGTCCTGCTGGGCGTCGACGTGGCGGTGGCCGGCTGCTGGTTGGTGCTGCGCCGGCGGGAGCGTAGGTGGGCGGCGGCGAACGGGGGCGGGCCTGGGGCGGCGGACGCTACGGGCCGGGCCGGTGATGACGGCTCCCCGGCCGCGTCGCTGGCCGCCCCGCCGGCCCTGCGCCACCGCCCGGCCATCGCCGCGGGCATCGCTGTCTTTTTCCTCTATACCGGCCTCGAGGTGGGGGCGGGCCAGTGGGAGACCACCTTCGCCAGGGACCATCTCCACCTGTCCGCCTCCGCCGCCGGCCTGGCCACCTTCGGCTACTGGGGGGCGCTGACCGCCGTGCGCATCGGGCTGGCGCTGCTGCCCCGACCGCCCGCCGGTCAGACGGTCGTGCGCTGGGGGCTCGGGATCGCCCTGGTCGCCACCGTGTTCATCTGGTGGGACCCGGTGGCCGTGGTGGCGGTGGTGGCGTTCGTGGTGCTCGGCGGGGCCCTGGCCGGCGTGTTCCCGGCCCTCATCGGCCTGACCCCGGGCCGGCTCGGCTCCGAGCGGGCGTCGCACGTGATCGGCTGGCAGGTCGGGGCGGCGGCCGCCGGCGGGGCCGCCCTGTCCGCCCTGATCGGCCTGATCGTGGGCGGGGCCGGCCTGGGCGCCGTCGGCCCGGCGGTGACCGTGCTGGCCGCCGCCCTGCTGGTCGTCGAGCGGGTCCTGCACCGGCTGGCCCCGGCGGCGTGAGCGCCCGGCTACACCAGGCGGCTGATGAGGCGCACGTGGGTGCCGCTGCCGTCGGTGGCCACCTCCACGGCGTTGCACAGCTGGCGGGCCATCCACAGCCCCCGGCCGTGGGTCACCGCCACCGCCGGCGGAGAGAACCCGGACAGCGGATCCCCGGGGCCGGGGCCGCGGTCGTGGACGTGGACCACCAGCGCCCCGGCCTCCTCGTACATGTGCAGGGTGCGGGGCGCCCGGCCGTGGAGGATGGCGTTGGTCAGGACCTCGACCGCGGCCAGGACGATGTCCTCGCCGGTGGGTGTGTCGACCCCGGCGTCCCTCACCCCCTCGCTCACGAACCGGCGGGCCGCCGGTACGTCCGCCGTCGAGGCGAACGCCAGGGACCGGGCTGCCGGCGGGGGAGGGACCACCGCCGTGGACGAGGCGATGAAGGAGCCGGGGTCCACGAAGTGGGGGTTGGGCCGGGATCCGCCGGGGTCCATCATCTCCGGGTGCGTGTAGCGGCAGGCGTCGAGCACGTCCGCTCCGAGGGTCGTCCCGTCGTAGGGGCAGAGGAAGCGCACCGGGAAACGGCGGAACACCACGTTGGCCGCCGCCTCCATGCGGGCGTAGTCGCGAAGCTCGAAGGGCCGCAGACGGGCCAGGTGCCGCTCGGCGATCACCCGGGTGGGTGCCTCCTGCTCGGCCAGGTACTGAAGCGTGGCCCGGGTGGCGTGGGACAGGATCGGCGTGGCCTCGGTGGCGTCGGTGAAGACCACCCCGTCGGAGTCGGGCCCCAGCTCCTGGCGGATCCACGACAGGCGCTCCGGAGTGGCGACGACGTTGGCCCGCTCGCCGGCCCGCAGTCCCTCCCGGATGAACCCGCCCACGACCGCGCAGTACTCGTCCCGGTTGGAGTAGATGAACGCCCGGTGGGTCGCCGGGCCGTCGCTCACGGCCACCGGACCACCTGTACTCCGACCGGGCCCACTGCGTCAGGTGCCAACACAGAGACCACATGCACCGCGAAAGAACCTACCGCTTTTCACTGAGTGCACTAAAAGTCTCCATTGGAGCCGGTTCTCGGTTGGGAACAGATGTTCGATGGCGTGGCGGTCGGGGTACGACCTACCCATGAGCAGTTCGCACAACCAACCAGCTGCCGCCGATCGACCGGCCACCACCGACCCGGGGCCGGCCGCCCGGAAGGATCCCGACGAGTGGGTGACCGGAGAGGAGCCCATGACCGGCCCGCAGGCGTCGTATCTGTCGACCCTCGCCCACGACACCGGCCGGGAGGTCCCCGAGCGGCTGACCAAGGCCGAGGCGTCGAAGCTCATCGACGAGCTGCAGTCGGAGAGCGACCGGGCCGGGGCGGCCGGCGGCTCGTGATCGGGCCTTTCGTCCCTGACCCCGACCCCGGAGCCGGCGTTCACTGAGGTCAGCAGACCCCCCTGCTCGAAGCCCCGTTGGAAGGAGTGGAGATGAAGCTGCACGACTTCGCCCGCGCCCGGGCGGTCACCTGCGGTCCCGGAGCCAGGATCTCAGAGGTCGCCACCGAGATGGCCCGCTACAACGTGGGGAGCGTCATCGTGGTCGACGGCGCCACCCCGGTCGGCATCGTCACCGACCGCGACATCGTGGTGCGGGCCACCGCCAAGGGCCTGGACCACGCCACCCCGGTGGCGGAGATCATGACCGCCGGCGTGACCGCCCTCGACGGGGAGCTCGACCTGGTCGACGCCGCCGCCCGGATGGCCGACTGCGGCTGCCGGCGGATGCCGGTGATCGACGGGCACGGCTCGCTGGAGGGGGTGGTGTCCCTCGACGACCTGCTGCTGGTGTTCACCCAGCACACCGACCAGCTGGCCCGGGCCGTCGCCTCGGAGACCACCAGCCCGCTGCCGCTCTGAACCGCCCGGGAGTCGCTAGAACCGGGTCATCTCCGACGCCGGGCCCATCACCACCAGCGGCGAGGCCGCCGGGTTCAACCAGCGCAGCAGCTGGTCGAGCTGCGGCCGGCCCAGGGAGATGCAGCCGTCGGTCGGCGTGCCGGTGTCGGCGGCGATGAACACCCCCGACCCGGCGTAGGGGACCGCCGGGTCGGTGTTGTAGTCGATGACGGCGAAGCTGGGGTAGGCCTGGGTCTCGGTCCACAGGGCCTCGCTGCCGCCCCCGAATGTAGGGGTGGTCCCGCACGCCACGTGCTGGAAGGTGTTGTACTGCGCCGAGCGGGGGTCCTCGTCCCACCAGTCGCCGCACACCAGGTGGTGGTACTGGCCGCGGACACCCGGGTTCGGGGCGTTGCCGTAGATCACCGGGCCGATCCCGAACGCCCCCACCGGTGAGGTGCCGTCGCCCTCGATGGGATGATCGGAAAAGCCGTTCTGGCCGATGTGGGCGCTCCACGGCCCCCCGGCCGAGACCCAGCAACCCCCGTTGCGCTGCCAGAGCTGTACGGCGGCCACCGTGGCCCCGTAGCCGGCGCCCTCCGCGGTGATCAGCTGGCCGGCCGAGCCGGTGTAGGCCAGCGAGGAGGCCAGGTTCTGGGGGCAGGCGGCGGCCTGGGCGGTCGCCGGCGCCGTGGCCGCCCGGACGGCGGGTGCCGCCGTCGTGGTCGGGACAGCCACCGTCGTGGTGGTCGGCGCCGCCGGGGTGGTGGCGGAGGTGGGGGCGTCGGTGGCCGGCACCGTGACCCCCACCGTGGAGGCCGTGGTGCCGGCGGAGGAGGCCGCCGCCCGGGCGGCGGCCCGGCTGGAGCCGCCGGGCGGACCGCACGAGGCCACCACTACAGCCGCCGCCACCATCCCGAGGGCCGGGGAGGCGAAGCGGCGGTACAGGCATCGGGTCATAGTCTGGGAGCCATCAACGTTTCGACCGAGATCTGCGGCGCACCCCCTGGTCGGCGAGCCGGCGCCCGTTCCTCTGCGTCACGCTACCTTCCGGTATGGGGGCGTTTGTTGGCGGCCCCCGCCGCCGGCGCATGAGCGACCCCCGGCCCCGGCGCGACCTGGCGGCGACCCGCGAGTTCTTCGCCGCCCGGGCGGCCGGCTGGGAGGACCGCTTCCCCGACGACGGCCCGGCGTTCGCCGCCGCCGTCGCCGCGCTGGGCCCCCGGTCCGGGGAAGTGGCCCTCGACGCCGGGTGCGGGACCGGCCGGGCCCTGCCGCTGCTCCGCCACGCCGTCGGCCCCGCCGGCCTGGTCCTCGGCGTGGACGTCACCCCGGAGATGCTGGCCGAGGCCGGCCGGCTCGGCCGGCGGGCGGTGGCGTCGCTGGTCGTGGGCGACGCCGGTCGCCTGCCCCTGGCCGACCGGTCCGTCGACGCCGTGCTGGCCGCCGGGCTCCTGGCCCACCGGGACGGGCCGGCCGGCGGCCTGGCCGAGCTGGCCCGGGTGACCCGCCCCGGTGGGCGGCTGGCCCTGTTCCACCCCATCGGCCGGGCCGCTCTGGCGGCCCGCCACGGCCGGCAGCCGGATCCCGACGACGTGCGGGCCGAGCCGGCCATCCGCTCCCTGCTCGGCTCCACCGGCTGGGCCGCCGAGTCGGTCGACGACGCACCGGGGCGGTACCTGGCGGTCGCCGTCCGTCGCTAATTGCTTCGCTTTTGGGCGATTTAAGCAACTTGAGGTTGCTGATTTTGCGCTCACCGGTGCCGGGCGACGACGGCCCGTCTAGGCTGAAACCGGAAGGGCCGGCAGACGCCGACCCGGAAACATTCCTTTCAGACCGGCTGGGGCGGCCGGATGGCGTAGGGGCGGCGCACATGGATTCGGAAAAAGACGGGG